>JBIKRC010000059.1:0-8347 GCA_044349375.1 Limnohabitans sp. | reverse complement strand
CTTCAGCAGCCACCGCCTCTGGCCTGCGCACCACATTGATCAACGGGATGCCCAAATGCGACGCCAGCTGCCGAGTGCATTGACCGACAGCAGAATTGGCGGCATTTTGAATGACCCATTGACTGGGCTGTAGGGTGACTTGGTGCTGCAGGAGCACCCAAGCCGTTGCCGGGTTGGCGACGAGCATGGCTTGCTGCAGCACAGGGGCATCGGATGGCACCGGGACCAGAGAGCGCCTTTGCACCACCAGTTCATCGGACCAGACACCGAATACGCCGATGGGCAGCACCCGTTCGCCGGCTTGCAAGTCTGCGACTTCGCTGCCCGTTTCAAGCACCACAGCAACCCCCTCATGGCCCGCCACGTAGGGCAGTTCAGGTTGATGGCCATACTGCCCATTCATTTGCAGCAGGTCTGCCGGGAGAATATTCATGGCCAGCATGCCAATGCGGACTTCCGTTGGCGCAAGGGGCGCGCGCTTATTCTCGCGAATGCGAATGCGTTCTGCCAACGGCTTGTCAGGCGATGTGCTCACGACCTCAACGGCACGAGGCAGTGGTGTTTCTGGTGTCAAGTGGCGCATGGGTTGAGCGTCTTAAACGGGGATGTTGGATGGAAGCTGGGGCTGCAAGCGGTTTGGCCAATCCGCAGCCCGGAGGGCTGTGGTGTTTGCATCAGGCTTTGGGCGGGGTGGGTGGATCGGCAATCGTGCGCTTGCCGCTGACCACACCGTCCATCAGGGGCTGTGCCAGGGGGTCGACCATGCAGTCGCAAAAAAGGGTGCGTTCTGCAGCCAGCCCGTCTGAATGACTCCAGCGGGGGGCGTTCCTGACGAGTTTTTTGATGTTGGCACAGGCTCTGAAGGGGACGGCCTCTATTTGGCCTGCAAGTCGCATGGCTTCGGCCATCACGTCGTCGGTGCACGCGGAGACCAATCCCGCCGAAAGCAGCTCTTGGGGGCTGAAAACCTTGGCGGTCAGCAGATTGAAAAGTGCGGGGCCAGTCCCAATTAACGAGGCCATGGCTTGTGTGCCGCCTGCGCCCGGCAGCAGCCCCAAGTTCAGTTCGGGCAATCCCAGTTGGTAATCGCCATTTTGTGCCAGTCGAATGTCACACCCCAGTGCCAGTTCAAAGCCACCGCCCATGGCGGTCCCGTTGAGGGCTGCAATGAAAATTAGTGGGCTGTTTTCAATGCGCTCGATGCAGTGGTGAATGACGCTTTTCGGGACAGGGCGCTCCACAGAAAACGATTTGCCGCGTTCAATCATGGCCTGAGATCGTTTTTGAAGGATGGCCACGTCGTAGTGCCGAACAAACATGCCGGGCTCTGCGCCCGTGATGACCACCACGCGTCCATCTCTCCAGTTCTCCAGGGTGTCCAGCGCTTGCATCAGTTCGGATTCCATCGCATCGTCCATGAAACCGTGAGGCGGGTTGAAAAGACGAACGACGGCAGTGGTGCCTTGTCGGTTCAAGTACAGGCGTAAGCCTGTCCAGTCTGCTTGAGAGGTTTGCATGCAGGGGCTCCAGTCAAAATCAACAGGGGTTCAAAAGTCTTGGCAATGATGCTGATGAAGCCAAAAAATGTTTTTGGCTGCTGCCAACCAACCACTTGTTTGGTCAATTTCATTCTGCTAAGCTTATCAGCATGAATGAGTTAATCAATACCGCAGTGGTGACCGGTGGCGCATCGGGACTTGGCCGAGCGTTGGTGAGCAAGTTGAGCGCCAACGGCGTGAAGGTGACTGTTTTGGATCAGCATGAGGGCCCCCCCCATGCATCTGTGCGGTATGTGATGTGTGATGTCACTTCAGAAGCTGAAGTGAAGAAGGCCTTGAGCGAGTCGGCAGAGCAATTTGGGGCTGCACGGTTGATCGTGAACTGCGCGGGTGTCGGCAAAAACGCCCGATTGATTGGGCGCAAGGGTGTGCACACCCTGGAGCTCTTTCGCGAAGTCATGGAGGTGAATGTGCTGGGCACATTCAATGTACTGCGCCTGGCGGCCGAACAGTTGATCGACCTGCCGTTGACGGAAAACGGTCAAAGGGGCGTGATCATCAACATTTCCTCAATCGCTGCATTTGATGGGCAGATCGGGCAGGCAGCGTATTCAGCTTCGAAGGCGGCGGTCGCTGGCATGACCTTGCCACTGGCCAGAGAGTTGGGAAAGCACGCGATTCGCGTGGTCACCATTTGCCCAGGTGTTTTCATGACGCCGATGGTGGAGGCCCATGTCTCGCAGGACGTGCTCGATGGCTTGTTGCAAAACGCAGCGTGGCCCAAGCGCCCGGGCAAGCCAGAAGAGTTTGCAGACTTTGTCATGGCTGTCGCTGCCAACCCCATGGTCAATGGGGAAACCATTCGACTCGATGGCGGTCTCAGGATGCCCCCGCTATGAATCCAGCAGCGGCAGGCTTGACCGAATTGGCTGTGGTGAATTGGTCCATTCAGGGGGCCAATGTGCTGGTCGCTGAACTCTCAAGCGTTGATGGAACTGAGCTTCCCGACTGGGAAGCTGGAGCACACATCGACATCCAGGCGACCGATCGGATGGGGCATGAGGTGGTCAGGCAGTATTCCTTGTGCAGCCGCCACGGCGAGAAGGATTGGCGCATTGCGGTGTTGGGTGATCCCCATGGCAGTGGTGCATCGCTGAATCTTCAAAACGACATCAAGGCCGGACAAACACTGCAAGCGCGTGGCCCACGCAACCTGTTTGCTTTGCCATCAGATGAGCACCCGGTGGTGTTGGTCGCAGGCGGGATTGGCATCACCCCCATCTTGGCCATGGCCGAGACCCTCAGTGCGCAAAAAAGAAAATTTCGTCTTCACTACCATGCCCGAAGCCATGCGAGTGCGGCATTCGTTGAAGAGCTCAAGTCCTCAAGCTACGCCAGCAACGTGACTTTTTCATTTGATGATGAGAACTCTTCAGGCATTGCACAAATTTTCTCTGATGCAGATGCGCACGCATGGCTTTATACCTGTGGCCCAGCAGGCTTCATGAATGCGGTGATGGGTGCTGCCAAAGAGGCAGGTGTGCAAGACACAAAAATCAGAAAAGAACTTTTTGGCGGATCGTCGGCGCCAATTTCAGGAGGGTCTTTACCTATGGATCAGGCATTCACCATCAAGATTCAATCAACAGGTGCCATGGTGGAGGTGCCCGTGGGCCAGACGGCGGTTCAGGCACTGTCGGCGGCGGGCATTGAGGTGCTGGTTTCGTGTGAACAGGGCCATTGCGGGTCTTGTTTGACGCCGGTTCTCGAGGGCACGCCAGACCACCGTGATCAATTCATGTTGCCTGAAGAGCATGAAAAAAACGATGCTTTCACGCCCTGTTGCTCGCGCTCCTTAACCCCTTGTTTGGTGCTGGGCCTATGACTGAACCGCTTGTCTATGACCCGTCCAATGAGGCGATCAGAACCAATCCTTTTCCCTTTTATGAGGCCTTGCAGGAAAGGGATCCGGTGCACTGGAGCCCGGCGATCAAGAGCTGGATCATCACGCGTTACGACGATGTCCGGCAGGTGGCGATGTCGTCCAACATGTCGTCGGATCGCTTGCGGCCTTTTTACGAGGCCTTGAAAGACGAGCGGCGTGACATTCTTTCGGGTGTCATGCGCTACCTCAATGAGTGGCTGGTGTTCAAGGCGCCGCCTGAACACACCCGGCTTCGAAAAATGATGAATGTGGTGTTCTCGCTCCAGCTGATTCAGTCACGCGAAGTGGCCATCCGAAAGACGGTGGAGCAATTGCTGGAAGCCATGGATCCATCGCACGAGGTGGATTTCGTGGAGAAAGTCGCCGTGCTGCTGCCAGCCTATGTCATTTTGGACATGATGGGTTTGCCGCGTGAAGACTTTGCTGAGATCAAGCAATGGTCTGATGACTTGCGTTTGTTCATCGGCACATCGCGCACAGAAGAAGACAAGTACAGGAAGGCCAGAGATGGTGCCGATCGCATGTCTTCTTATTTCCGCGACGTGATTGCACAAAGGCGCAGCTCGCCTGGTGACGATGTCATCACGGCCATGGTGAACGCCAAGGATGCGAATGGCGCGTTGAGCGAGGATGAGTTGGTGGCCATGTGCATGCTCGTGTTGTTTGGGGGGCATGAAACGACAACCAGCTTGCTGGGCAGTGCCGTGGTGGCACTGATTGAGCACCCGGAGCAAAAGCAAAAACTGCACGATGACCCAGCGCTGATTGATGCTGCCGTTGAAGAGTTTCTGCGCTACGACGGGCCCAGCAACAGCATTGCGCGCGTGGCTGCGGTCGATCATGAGTTGCATGGCAAAAAATTAGTGGCCGGTGACCGTGTGTTTGCAATGATCAATGCAGCCAACAGAGACCCGCGTCGATTCGATCGGCCGCACGAGTTGATTCTGGACCGCACCCCCAATCGGCATTTGACCTTTGGTCAAGGTCTTCATTTTTGTCTTGGTGCTCCTTTGGCGAGGCTCGAGGCCAAGGTGTGCATCGGATCACTGGTGGCCCAATACCCGGCCATGCGCTTTGGGCAAGGCGAAGTGAAGTGGTTGGATGCCTTGGTGATGCGCGGCCCTACGCAGTTGCCCTTGGTTCTCGGTTAAACCGGTTTGATCTCTGGAGGTTCCTCATGAGCGATGTTTATGTGATTGGTGTTTCGTGCACGCCCTTTGGCAAGCAGGCTGACAAAACATTCAAAGACCTCACCCGAGACGCCTTCATGGGGCTGCTCTCTGATACGGGGGTCGATATCGCCCAGCAAATTGAGCAAGCCTGGTTCGGCAATTGCGGCATGGGCACCTTTGGGCAGCGCAATATCCGGGGTCAGGTGTGTTTTACCCCCTTGGTGCGTGAAGGCATCTTTCCGGAAAGGGTGCCACTCATCAACGTTGAAGGCGGCTGTGCGACAGCCTCCATGGCGTTTCATGGCGCATACAAAGACATCCTTTCTGGCGAGTGTGACTTGTCGCTGGCGATGGGTGTTGAAAAAACATTTTTCCCAGGCGATCCTGAGCGCACGATGGAAATTTTTCAGGGTGGGATTGACCAGCTTGATCCGCAGGAGTGGCAGGCGTATTACCTGAAGGCGGGCGAGCAATCGGGCAAACCGTTTGTGACCAACAGCGGGGGCGGGACGTTGTTCATGGACACCTATGCCATGCAGGCGGCCTATCACATGAAAACTTTTGGCACGACGCGTGAGCAGATTGCCTATGCGTCTTCCAAAAACCACGCCATGGGGGCTTTGAATCCCAATGCGCAGTACCGGTTCACCATCACACCGGAGGAGGTGCTCCATGATCGGGAGATCAGTTGGCCCCTGACCCGCGCCATGTGTTCACCCGTGGGCGATGGGGCTGCTGCTGCGTTGCTTTGCTCGGAACGGTTTTTGCGTGAATTGCCCAAGCGTGTTCAGGAGCGGGCCATTGCGGTCAAAGCCAGCGTGTTGACCGGTGGCAAGTACCGAGATTTGGCCGAGCCGGGTCTGTCGCATGTGGCTGCCAAAAAGGCTTATGCAAAGGCAGGCTTGAGGCCTTCAGACATCGACATTGCCGAGGTCCACGATGCGACATCGTTTTGTGAAATTTACCAGGCTGAGATGCTGGGATTTTGTGAAGTAGGTCAGGGCGGCGCTTATGTGGCCAGTGGTGCCACTTCTTTGGGAGGCGACCTGCCCATCAATTTGTCAGGCGGGTTGGTGTCCAAGGGGCACCCGGTCGGTGCCACTGGGCTGTCCATGATTTATGAGCTGGTGACCCAATTGCGCGGCGAGGCTGGCAGCAGGCAATCAGAAGGCGCGAACATTGCGCTGGCAGAAAATGGTGGTGGTGTGATTGGCTTTGATGAAGCCGCTTGTTCAATCACCATTCTCCAACGCCAAAATTGATGCCCGCTGGGCGGATGATGACCGCCAGGTTCAAGGACGGTGGGTCTCTGCGCTTTTCCTGAACAGAGAAAAAAGATGCTTGGCAACGTTGGCCGGAGCGTCGCCACCCGGTTGGTACCACATGAGTGCGCCATTGAGAGCACCCAGAAGGCCCAAACGGAAGTAGCGCCTTTTGATGCCCGATGGCAAGTCAACGGCATCGGTCAGTTCGGAAAACACTTTTTCGTACTTGTCTCGCTGCGCCACCAAGGCAGTGCGCATGCTGTCTGAATAATTGGCAGACCAATCGGCCAGAACTGTGGCAGCGGGGCTTTCTCGCATGAGCAATGCTTCCAAGTGCGCGATGCACGCCGCTTCCAGCCTTTGCCAAGGGTCTGTCAGGGGTTCGATGGCTTTTTCGACGTCGTTGACGAAACGATCCACCCCAGAGGCATAGACCGTGATGAACAGTTCTTCCTTGGAGCCAAAGTGGTGGTAAATCGATCCATGCAAAATGCCAAATGCTGCCGATATATCTCGCATCGACGTGTTGGCATACCCCCGTTCACCGAACAAATGCGCTGCTTTCTCAATCAGCTCCGCCCTTCTGTCACCAATAGCCCCCTCAGCCGTGTCTTTGGTCTTTGAGGGGGTGACAATGGCACTTTGGGGTGGCTTTTTCGCTTTGGGGCTGGGTGTGGTGGTGGGTTTCATCTCGGTGTGCGCATGTTTGTCAGGATGTTAAACCTTAAATTCAGTGTGCCTCGCGGTTCGATGCGTCTTCAGGTTTTGACATTCACCCAGTAGGGCTCTCGCAAGATGCGTTTCAAGACCTTGCCCAGGGCGTTGCGCGGGAAGTCTGGTCTCGTTTCGATGTTGGAGAGTCTTTGGTGTTTGGCCAAGCGCTCATTGCACCAAGACAGCATGGATGCTGAATCAAACACAGCACCGGGCCTGAGGATGACCAAAGCCAATGGCGTTTCTCCCCAGCGCTCATGCGGTATGCCAATGACCGTGGCGTCCAGGACGTCGGCGTGTTGCCCCAAAATTTCTTCCAAGTCAGCGGGGAACACATTGAAGCCGCCTGAAATGATCATGTCCTTTTTGCGGTCTACCAAGGTGAGATAGCCATCTTCATCTTGGCGTCCTATGTCACCCGAGCGAATGAATGTGCGCCCTCTTTCGTCCTGCCAAATCAGCGCGTCTGTTTCGGCAGATTTGCCGTGATAGCCAGACATCATGCCTGGCCCGTAACCTGCAATTTCACCAATTTCTCCGTGGCCAAGCACCAGCCCCGATTCATCGAGAATGCGCACCTCAAAGCCCAGGACGGGGATGCCCACGGTGTCAAATTTGTCGGCAGGTGCACCCGGTTTGAGCATCGTCGCAAAGCCTTCGCTGAAGCCATACAGTTCGATGAGTTTGTCACCCATGCGTTCGATGACTTGGCGTTTGGTTTCACGTCGGAGTGGCGAGCCTGCACACAGGATCACTTGCAGGGAACTCAGGTCGTGCTGGTCCATATCGGTTTGCAGCAGCGCAATGAACTGAGCAGGCACCATGAAGGTGTGGGTGATTTTTTCATCCTCCACCATTTTTGAAAACGCCATCGGATCGAAAGCAGGCATGACGACGCAGGTGCCACCACTGAACAGAACGGGCAGCATCATGAGCCATGTGCCATTGGAATAAAGTGAAGTGGTGGTCAGTGCGCGGCTGCGGTCACTGAAGCGCATTTCTATGGCATTTGAAATGGCCCAATGGACTCTGGCCCGATGGCTTTGCAGGATGCCTTTGGGAAGGCCGGTTGTGCCCGAGCTGTAGATGATGTTGAAGGCATCCTCAGAGCGGTAAACCACATTCGGGGTGTCCGTGGGCTGGGCATCGGTCAAGGCGTTGTAATCCATCCAGCCCTGAGCCTGACCGTGGACAACATAGCGTTGGTTTTTTTGGAGATGCACGAGTTCATCTTGAAATGGCAGCTGACGTTCGATGAAGTCAGGGGTGGCAAAAGCTTGTTTGGCACCGCAATCGTTGATCAAGGAGGCCAGTTGTTGACCTGTCAGCAAACCCGAAAGCGGGACCACGCAGCAGCCTGCTTTGACAATGCCGAACATGACCTCGAGGATTTCCACCGAGTTGCCCATCATGACCACCACCCGGTCACCACGCGAAACGCCGGATGCCAGAAGTGCGTTGGCCACACGGTTCATGTTGTCGTTGAAATCGCCCCAAGTGCGTCTGACTGAGCCGCACACCACCGCTTCTTGGTGCTTGCGAAATTTTCCGTGGCTGCTGAAGATGTCAGGTATCGTGATCTCGGCATGGTCAAGGGATAACAAGGTTTTCTCCTTCGGTGAATTCATGGTAATTTGGCTTGTCTTGGCAGATGGCTTGTCAGGTTGAAACACTGCCTCAGTGCTTCATGGACCTTCTCTTTGAAACTTTATGTCGGTCAGCATGGAAACAAAAGCGCTTTCTTCATTCAAG
>JBIKRC010000058.1:0-8411 GCA_044349375.1 Limnohabitans sp. | reverse complement strand
ACGCCCGCTGCACATTGAGCTGGAAGCCATCCGCGACCGCGTCTGGTACATCCACGGCAACCACGACACCGACCATGCGGGCAACTTTGCCAATGTGTGGCACAGCGAAATGGCCGACCGCAACATCCATGGCCGTGTGGTCACGCTGCCTTGCGGCACGCGCATTGGTGGGCTGGGCGGCGTGTTTCGCGGTGCGGTGTGGTACCCCAAAGACCGGCAAGCGCCCAAGTTTCGCAACCGCGAAGAACACGCCCGCATCACGCCGCGCCAAGACCGCTGGCAAGGCGGCGTGCACCTGAAACACTGGTCCAGCATCTACCCCGACGAAGTCGAACAACTGGCCGCACTGCAAGCCGACATCCTCATCACCCACGAAGCCCCCAGCTACCACGAACACGGATTCCATGAGCTGGACGAACTGGCCCGCCGCATGGGCGCGCGCATGACGGTGCATGGCCACCAGCACGACTGCATTGACAGCAGCGCGCGATGGGCTGAGCAGGGGTTTGAAAGTTATGGGGTGGGGCTGCGGGGGGTGATGACGTGGCCTTGAGCGTGACGCCTTGCTGTCGAAGTCTTTCGAAGTCTTTCGAAAACAAGAGGGAGCGGGTAAACCCCTAAAAAAGTCAACAACCAAACGATTGTTTTGCAGGACTCCAATCGATAGCATGAAGGGGGCACACATCAATTTCCGCCATTTGGCAACTTTGAAAAACGACTAGGAGTCAACGATGAAGAAACATTTTCTGTTTACCTGCGCTGCACTGGCACTTGCACTACCCTCGCAAGCCCAAGATTACCCATCCTTGTCACTGAAGATGGCACACCCTCTGGCGCAAACTTTTCCGGGTGCCGAATGGGACAAGTGGTTTGCTGAAGAAATTGAAAAACGATCTGGCGGAAAGATCAAAATTCAAATTTTCTGGTCTGGTCAGCTGGGTGGCCTTACAGAAATTAAAAACCTCGTCGGCAATGGCGCTGTGGACATCGGCGTGTTCGCTCAAGCTGTTCATGCTTCTGAGCTTCCATTAACTTCTGTTTCAGCCGGTCTTCTCAACAGGGTATCCGCTGATGCAAAGACAGGCTCCGAATTGGCGCGTGCCAGTTACGCCACCAAAACTGTGACCGATGAACTTCAGGCTCAAAACCTCAAAGTCATCAAGTGGACAGTTCCCTCCCCTTACAAACTGCTTTGCAACAAGGCGGTCAACACATCCGCCGACCTCAAAGGATTGAAAGTCAGAGCGGTTGGCGGCGCCTACGTGCCCATTTGGATGGAGGCTTATGGCATGGTGCCAACGCGGGTTCAAGCGACCGAAATCCGTGAAGGTCTGCAGCGTGGAACGCTCGATTGCAACTTCGGCCCCATCGAATGGACGCCTTTTTCAGACCTGCAAAAAGTCGCGCCGTATCTTTCAGATTTGAATACGGGCTCCTTCACAACATTCCAGATGTATGTACCCGCCAAAGCCTACAACGCATGGCCACGCTCGGTGCAGACCTTGTTCACGCAAGTAGCTCAAGAAGCCATGCAAAAAGACCTTGCCGCTCTGCCCAAGGTCGAAGCCGATGCGATGGACAAATTCAAAGCCACAGGTGGCAGCATCGTTCAGATGAAAGATCTGCAAAATTTCATCACGCGTTCGCCTGACATGATCCAAATCTGGGTCGACAAGTCCACCAAAGACGGCATGGGCGAGAAGATCAAAGAACTGATTCCTCTGCAAAGGAAAGCTGCGCAAAGCTTTGCAAACTCGCGCAACTGATCTCCTTTGAAGATGAATAAATTAATTCAATGGACTGAGAAAGCAGCACTTGCGGTTTGCGCAAGTGCTGTACTCATCATGATGATCGTAGGCGCGATAGACATCGTGATGGGCAATGTGCTGGGTTTTTATTTATCGTACAAAGTTGAACTGTCCGGGACGCTTTTAGCCAGCAGCATTTTTTTGGCGTGCAGTCCTGTCCAAAGAGGCCATGAACATATCCGAGTGGATTTATTTGATTCATTTATGGGGGATAAAACCAAAAAAGCAACCACGCTTCTTGGCACCCTTTGTGGCCTTTTATTTATTGGCTTGATCACCTACGGACTCTGGCATCAAGCCATCAAAAGTGTGATGATTTTTGAGGTCTCGGCAGACACTTCTGGCTTTCCAATTTGGCCCTGGAAGTTGGCATGCCCAATTGGCGCGAGTCTTTGCGTTCTGACCATGATCGGTCAATTGACTCAGCAAATTTTCACGTCCACATCATTGAAGGAAAGCAAGTGATTACGGGACTGATCGGTTTTGTAGCCATGCTTTGCCTGTTGGGTTTGGGTATCCCTGTCGCTTACGCAGTGGGTACCGTTGCCATCGCTGGCATCTTTTACGCTGTTGGATCCACTTTTTTGCTGTCCACCATCCAATCCCTGCCCTACGCATTTGCAAGTGACTACAACTTTGTCGTAGTTCCCTTGTTTGTTTTGATGGGCACTTTGGCATCTCGAGCCGGGATCATCACTGATCTGTACAAAGCTGCGTTCCAGTTGACCAGTGGAATTCGTGGAAGCCTGATGATGGCGACTGTGATGGCGCAAGCCATGTTTGCAGCCATATCGGGCTCGACAACCGTCGCAGCAAGCATCTTCACGCGCATGGCTTTGCCAGAAATGATCCGCTACGGTTACAACCCTGGCGTGTCTGCTGGCTGTGTCGCTGCTGCTGGCACTCTGGCAGGGCTCATTCCGCCCTCCATTGCCATGGTGCTTTTTGCAGTGCTGACGGGAGAACCCATTGGCAAGTTGCTGATCGCCGGCATCTTGCCTGGTGTCATGACCGCAGTGGGCTATATCGTGGGCATTAAGATCATGCTGATCTACAGACCCGAATGGGCCCCGATGATCAGCGAAAGATTCAGTTTGAAGCAAAAACTGCAGGGCATTTCAAAAGCTTGGGCTGTTTTCTTGCTGATTGGTTTGGTGGTTGGCGGCATTTACACAGGCACGTTTCCGCCTTCAGCTGCAGGTGCCGTTGGCGCCACCGGTGTTCTTCTGATTGCCCTGTCGACCAAGCGTTTGCCCAAGGGTGCTCTGTGGGAAAGCCTCATTGAAAGTGCACGCATCTCCGCTGTACTTTTCTTGATCGTCATGGCAGGACTCTTGTTCAGTCGATTCCTGCTGATCAGCGGCTTCATCGGTGACCTCAAAGCATTGGTGGTCACCCTGGAGATGAGCGCCTTCGTGTTTATTGCCTTGGTGGTGATTCTGTATTTGATCCTGGGTTGCTTCGTAGACAGCGTGTCTTTGATGATCATCACGCTGCCCTTTCTTTACCCCATTTCCACGTCCCTGGGCATCAATGGCATCTGGTTTGGTGTGCTCATCATCAAGCTCATCGAGATTGCCGCCATCACGCCACCCGTGGGTCTGAATTTGTTTGCGGTGTTGTCATCGGGCAAGGGGCTCGTCAATTCGCGTCAATTGTTTGCAGGTGTCATGCCATTCCTCGTCATGGAGGCGGTGTTGCTGGCATTGCTGATGGGTTTCCCTGCCATCGCCACCATCTTGCCCGAATTGATGGACTGAAAATCAGGAGAAGAATATGAGGGCGACAGACGCGCTGGACAAAGCGGGATTGAGAACGCCTAACGCCATCTTCGTTCAGCAGGGCGGCATTTCCGTGAGCTATCAAGAGGCGGTCTCGATGTCCCATCGGATCGCCACAAAAATTCAGCACATGGGCATGGAGCCAGGCACCCGTATCGCCTTTCTCTCCCCCAACGATTGGCGTGGCTTGATTTTCATGTACGGCCTCTGGCGCGCAGGCATGGTCCTGGTGCCTGTCAATGTCAGAAACAGTCCCGTCTTGAATGCAGGCATTTTGCGGCAGCACCAACCCACGGCAATGGTGCATCACAGCCATGTCGCCACGCTTGCTGCGCATGTGAAAGCAGAACTGCAAACACTGTCTCAGTGGTGTTGTCTTGACCAACAAGATGGCGACATACCTTCGCTCATGGATTGGATGGCGCCTCCTGGCTCGGTGGCCAAAGAACTGCCCAACGATCCTTTGTCTCCGTGGACGCTGTACTCCACCAGTGGAACCACAGGCAGCTCCAAAGGCGTTCTGCACACGCACCTGTCCAACTACGTGACCAGCGTCGACATGCTGTTTGCCATGCGCGCGCACGAAGCCAAGCGTCATTTGGTTGTGGCGCCCATGACCCACTTTGCGGGCAGCTTCATCTTCGCACTCACCATGACAGGGTCCACGCATGTGTTGCTGGACAAGGCGGACCCCCTGGAAATCCTGCAGACAATTGAGAAAGAGAAGATCCAAATCCTGTTTCTGCCACCCACCGTGATTTACATGCTGCTGGCCTCTGAAAAAATCCAATCGTTTGATTACCGGGCGCTCGAGCATTTCGTTTATGCCGCCGCGCCCATGGCCGAAGAACCCCTGAAACAGGCTCTGTCGGTTTTTGGGCCCGTCATGGTGAACATGTACGGTCAAGCAGAAGCCATCGGCCCCATCACCGCTTTGTCACCCAACGAGCACATGCAAGGCGCAACACCTGCGCCTGCGAACGTCTTGCGATCGATTGGCACACCCTCCATCAGTCGACAAGCGCGGGTCATGCGCGAAGATGGCCAATGGTGCGAAACAGGCGAGCCCGGTGAAATCGTCTTACGCGACTGGGTCAGCCGTGCCGCTTATCTGGACGATGAACCCGCAACGGCTTTGGTGCACCGTTTCGGCTGGTACCACACAGGTGACGTGGGTGCCATGGATCAAGACGGCCGCATCACGCTGCTGGACCGGAAAAAAGACGTGATCATCTCTGGCGGCTTCAACATCTACTCTGCAGGTGTAGAACAAGCTTTGATGACGCATGCAGCCGTACAGGAAGCATGTGTCTTTGGCATTCCAGACGACAAATGGGGAGAATCGGTACACGCCGTCTTGGAACTCAAGCCTGGCTGCGCGGTCGAGGCTGTCGAACTGCAGAACTTGGTGAAGGCGCAAATCGGATCGGTCAGTACACCCAAGTCACTGGAATTCACGGACAGCCTCCCCAGAAGCGCAACGGGCAAAGTGCTCAAACGGGAACTTCGAATGCGCTACTGGCAGGGCAAAGACAGGGCGATATGAGCCGCCGAACAGATGGCTCCAATGATTTATCGGGCGACACCTTCAGTGGCCTGAAGCCATTCTTGGTGCAATATTTCAACCCTTCGGGCCACTGTCTCCACCGCACCCACAGAGGCCACACCCTGGCCTGCACTCCACGCGGTTTTCCAACTGGCCAAATCGCTCGACCCCTTGGGCAGCAAACTGCCATCGGCTTGCATGATGCCTTGCGCCAGCAGGGACGATTTCAAAAAATTGGCAGGAATGCCCGTCACCGCATCGGTCTTCACAATGTCATCGGCACCGGCACTCGCCAAGGCCTCTTTGTACGCTGGCGACGCCATGCTTTCGGGCGTTGCGATGAAGGGCGTTCCAATGTAAGCCATGTCAGCGCCCGCCACTTGAATGGCTCTGACTTGACGCCCGGTGCTCAAACAACCCGCAACGGCCAAGGGGCCCGACCAAAAGCCACGCACCTCCTCGATGAAGGCAAAGGGGTTGATCCAACCTGTGTTGCCGCCTGCGCCTGCCGTCAAAAGAACCAGCATGTCAACGCCCGCCGCTATGGCTTTTCTGGCATGCCTGACAGTGGCCACATCCGCCAACACCTGACCGCCATAGGCATGAACACGCTCGACCACATTGACGGGCGACCCAACGGAAGTGATGACCCAAGGAACACGGTGGTTGATCACGATGTCCAAATCTTCATCCCGCCTTCCATTGGATGGATGCAGGATCAGGTTGGCCGCAAAAAGCCCGCTCGCGCCGCTTGTTCGGTCCTTGATTTCTGCCAGCCAGGCATCCAGCAAAGCGGGCGTTCGGGCGTTGAGCGTTGGAAAGGAGCCCACAATTCCTGCGTTGGCCGCTGCCACCACCAGCTCGATACCGCTGACCAAAAACATGGGCGCGGCAACCACTGGAACCTTGAATGAAGAAAGCGCTTTTGTTTCCATGCTGACCGACATAAAGTTTCAAAGAGAAGGTCCATGAAGCACTGAGGCAGTGTTTCAACCTGACAAGCCATCTGCCAAGACAAGCCAAATTACCATGAATTCACCGAAGGAGAAAACCTTGTTATCCCTTGACCACGCCGAGATCACGATACCTGACATCTTCAGCAGCCACGGTAAGTTTCGCAAACACCAAGAAGCTGTGGTGTGCGGTTCAGTCAGGCGCACTTGGGGCGATTTCAACGACAACATGAACCGTGTGGCCAACGCCCTTTTGGCATCCGGCGCTTCGAGAGGTGACCGCGTTGTGGTCATGATGGGCAACTCGGTGGAAATCCTCGAGGTCATGTTCGGCATTGTCAAAGCAGGCTGCTGTGTGGTCCCGCTTTCGGGTTTGCTCACGGGCCAACAACTGGCTTCCTTGATCAACGATTGCGGGGCCACACAGGCATTTGCAACCACGGACTTCATCGAGCGTCTTCTTCCATATCAAGATGAACTCGTCCATCTCCAAAAAAACCAACGCTATGTTGTCCACGGCCAGGCTCAGGGCTGGACCGATTACCAAGCCTTGACCGATGCCCAGCCCACGGACACCCCGAATGTGGTCTACCGCTCTGAGGATGCCTTCAACATCATCTACAGCTCGGGCACAACAGGCCTTCCCAAAGGCATCCTGCAAAGTCACCGGGCCAGAGTGCATTGGGCCATTTCCAATGCCATAGAAATGCGCTTCAGTGACCGCAGCCGCGCACTGACCACCACTTCACTGTATTCCAACGGCACATGGCTCATGATGCTGCCCGTTCTGTTCAGTGGTGGCACCTGCGTCGTCATGCCTGCTTTCGATCCGATGGCGTTTTCAAAAATGGTGGAGGATGAAAAAATCACCCACACCTTCATGGTGCCTGCTCAGTTCATTGCCCTGTTGCAAACCGATATGGACCAGCATGACCTGAGCACTCTTCAAGTGATCCTGTGTGCAGGCTCGCCACTCAGACGTGAGACCAAGCGTCAAGTCATCGAGCGCATGGGTGACAAACTCATTGAACTCTATGGCTTCAGCGAAGGCTTTGCGACCATGCTCAAGCCGGGTGCGCCTGCCGACAAATTTGACACGGTGGGCATCCCCGTCCTGGGCTTTGAGGTGCGCATTTTGGATGAGTCAGGACGGGTTCTTAGCCCGGGAGAAATTGGTGAAATCGCAGGTTACGGGCCAGGCATGATGTCTGGCTACCACGGCAAAGCTGGTGAAACAGCAGCGCTGATTTGGCAGGACGAAAGAGGGCGCACATTCATTCGCTCGGGTGACATCGGACGCCAGGATGAAGAGGGCTACCTCACACTGGTAGACCGCAAAAAAGACATGATCATTTCAGGCGGGTTCAATGTTTTCCCAGCTGATTTGGAAGAAATTTTGGGGCAACACGCCGACGTTTTGGACGCCACGGTCATTGGCGTTCCACATGAGCGCTGGGGAGAAACGCCCTTGGCGCTGGTCATCCTCAGACCCGGTGCCGTGTTTGACTCAGCATCCATGCTGACCTGGTGCAACGAGCGCTTGGCCAAACACCAAAGACTCTCCAACATCGAAACGAGACCAGACTTCCCGCGCAACGCCTTGGGCAAGGTCTTGAAACGCATCTTGCGGGAGCCTCACTGGGTGAATGCCAAAACCTGAAGACGCATTCAGCCTCAAGGGACAAAGAATTTAGCGTTTAACATCCTGACAAAACTTGCGCCCATCGAGATGAAGACCACAACCAAACCCAGCCCCAAGACCAAAAAGCCCTCGCCAAGTGTCAGCGTCACCAGCGCAAAGACCAAAGACACGGCGGAAGGGGCCATGGGTGACAGAAGGGCCGAGTTGATCGAGAAAGCAGCGCATTTGTTTGGTGAGCGGGGCTATGCCAACACATCCATGCGGGATATTTCGGCCGCATTTGGCATCTTGCATGGATCGATTTACCACCACTTTGGCTCCAAGGAAGAACTGTTCATCACGGTCTATGCCTCTGGGGTGGATCGTTTCGTCAACGACGTCGAAAAAGCCATCGAACCTCTGACCGACCCTTGGCAAAGGTTGGAAGCGGCGTGCATCGCGCATCTAGAGGCCTTGCTCATGCGAGAAAGCCCCGCTGCCACCGTTCTGGCCGATTGGTCCACCAATTACTCAGACAGCATGCGCACTGCCCTGGTGGCGCAGCGAGACAAGTACGAAAAAGTATTTTCCGAACTGACCGATGCCGTTGACCTGCCATCGGGGATCAAAAGGCGCTACTTCCGTTTGGGCCTTCTGGGTGCTCTCAATGGCGCACTCATGTGGTACCAACCGGGTGGCGAC
>JBIKRC010000057.1:0-8421 GCA_044349375.1 Limnohabitans sp. | reverse complement strand
AACTCCCCCAGGATACGGCCAGCCAGCGAGATGTCGCTGGTTTCGACCTCAATGCCTGCCGGCTGCGTGAAGGTGCGAACGATGGGCAGGAAGGCTGCGGTGGCCAACAGGGGCGCTTCATCCGTCAGGGTGTAAATGATTTTGGTGCGTGCTTCAGGCATGGTCATCGTGGTGTGTTTTTACAAGATGAAAAGGGAAGCCACCATCTTAAACCAAGCCTGCCGACATTCGCCTGACAAATGGGCAACTTCATTCAAGGTTTTTATGTCACAGCGATCTGCTGCGGTCCTGATCGACCCAACGAGCCCAACGCCAAGTGCCTAACGAGCCTGTTGTCGCTTGGATTTGTGGGAAAATGAACCCTTGTTGACGCCTCTCCCCTTCATTCAGCGCGGTCATTGACCGCGTTTTTGTATTCAATTTCATGGTTCAGATCACGCTTCCCGACGGTTCATTGCGCGAATTTCCAGGCCCGGTCACCGTGGCCGAAGTGGCTGCCTCTATTGGTGCTGGCTTGGCCAAGGCAGCCTTGGGTGGCAAGGTCAATGGTCAGCTGGTCGACACCAGCTTCAGCATGACCGCCAATGCCCAGTTGGCCATCGTGACCGTCAAGGACCCTGAAGGCCTGGAATTGATCCGCCATTCCACGGCGCACTTGTTGGCTTATGCGGTCAAGGGCTTGTTTCCTGAGGCGCAAGTCACGATCGGTCCCGTCATTGAAAACGGCTTTTATTACGACTTTTCTTACAGTCGCCCCTTCACGCCGGAGGACCTGGTTACGATTGAAAAGCGTATGACCGAGCTGGCCGCCAAAGACGAGTCCGTGATGCGTCGTGAGCTGCCACGCGATGATGCGGTGGCCTACTTCAAGAGCTTGGGTGAGCATTACAAAGCGGAAATTATCGGCAGCATTCCGGCCGATCAAGCGGTCAGCCTGTACCGCGAAGGCGCATTTGAAGACTTGTGTCGTGGCCCGCATGTGCCGAGCACGGGCAAGCTCAAGCACTTTAAGCTGATGAAAGTGGCCGGCGCTTACTGGCGCGGTGACAGCAAAAATGAAATGCTGCAGCGCGTTTACGGCACGGCTTGGGCCAGCAAAGATGACTTGCAGCAATACCTCATCCGTCTGGAAGAAGCTGAAAAACGAGATCACCGCAAGCTTGGGCGCGAGCTGGACTTGTTCCATATCGACGAGCATTCGCCGGGCACTGTTTTTTGGCATCCTAGAGGTTGGACGGTGTGGCAAGAGGTGGAGCAGTACATGCGGCGCGTTTACCGTGATAACGGCTACCTTGAAGTCAAAGGCCCGCAGATTTTGGACCAAAGACTGTGGGAGAAAACTGGGCACTGGGACAAGTACCGCGAGAACATGTTTGTGACCGAGTCCGAAAAGCGTCACTACGCTTTGAAGCCCATGAATTGCCCTGGGCACATCATCATCTTCAAGCAAGGTATCAAGAGCTACCGCGATTTACCGCTGCGTTTTGGTGAGTTTGGTCAATGCCATCGCAACGAGCCTTCGGGCGGTTTGCACGGCATCATGCGGGTGCGTGCATTCACCCAAGACGATGGCCATATTTTTTGCACCGAAGACCAAATTCAAAGTGAAGTGGTGGCCTTCACCAAGCTGCTGCAAAACGTCTACAAAGACTTTGGCTTCACAGACATCATCTACAAGCTCTCCACCCGACCCGAAAAACGCATTGGCACGGAAGAAAGCTGGGATCGTGCAGAAACCGCTTTGGCTGAAGGTTTGCTTGCCTCGGGATGCGAATTTTCTTATTTGCCGGGTGAGGGGGCGTTTTATGGCCCCAAAATTGAATACACCTTGAAAGACGCGATTGGTCGTGAATGGCAGTGCGGCACCATTCAAGTTGACCCCAACTCGCCCGAACGCTTGGACGCTGAGTTTGTTGGAGAAGGCGGTTCGCGTCATCACCCCATCATGCTGCACCGTGCCATCGTCGGCAGTTTGGAGCGCTTCATCGGTATTTTGATCGAGCAGCACGCGGGCGCCTTGCCCACTTGGCTTGCCCCGCTGCAGGTGTCGGTGCTCAACATCACCGATGCGCAGTCCGATTACTGTCGCGAAATCGCTGCAAAACTGCAAAAATCGGTGTCAAATCAAGGCCTTAGGGTCGATTTGGACCTGCGCAACGAAAAAATCACGTATAAAATACGAGAGCATTCGTTGCAAAAGCTGCCTTACATCCTTGTCGCTGGCGACAAGGAAAAGGCAGAAGGTACCGTCGCTGTGCGCGCCCGGGGTAACAAAGACCTCGGTGTGATGTCGATCGATGCGTTCATTGAACTCATTGCTGCCGACATCGCTTCTAAAGCCTGAAGGTGAGTTTCGCCACAAGCTTTGGCCCGTGGGCACAAAGATGGATGGGCTGCTTTTTGCAGTTTTTTTCCGTAAAGGATTGAGTCATCGCTACCGAATTTCGTGATCGTCGCCAACGCGAAGAACGTAAACACCGCTTGAACCGTGAAATCATGGCCCCAGAAGTCCGTGTTTCCGGCCCAGAAAATGAACCCATGGGCATCCTGTCACTTGCAGAGGCCTTGCGTCTTGCTGGTGAAATGGATGTGGACTTGGTTGAAATTGCCGCCACCGCCATCCCGCCTGTGTGCCGTCTGATGGACTACGGCAAGTTCAAGTACCAAGAGCAAAAGCGTGCGGCAGAAGCCAAAGCCAAGCAAACGGTCATTGACATCAAGGAAGTCAAGTTCCGCCCGGGTACGGACGACGGGGACTACAACATCAAGATGCGCAACATTCGCCGATTTTTGACCGATGGTGACAAGTGCAAAATCACTTTGCGTTTTCGTGGTCGTGAAATCACCCACCAAGAGTTGGGTTTGGCGCTGCTCAACCGAATTCGCGACGATTTGGCCGATTCGATCATTGTGGAGCAGTTTCCCAAACTGGAAGGCCGCCAGATGATCATGATGATCGCGCCTGGACGTAAAAAGCCTGCTGTAGGTGGTAAGACTGCAGATGTTTCTGCACCTGCAGAATCGGCTTGAAACAGAATTTGACCGGCTTTCGGGCGGGTTGAATCAAGAGCTGCCTTAGGGCGGTTTTTGTTAAAAGTGGCTCGGGGCCAACAAGGCTGCAAATTTTTTGCAGACGCCTCACGAGCACAATTAAAGGAGCATGAATATGCCCAAGATGAAGACCAAAAGCAGCGCCAAAAAGCGCTTCCGTGTTCGTCCCGGTGGAACCGTTAAACGCGGCCAAGCCTTCAAACGTCACATCCTGACCAAGAAGACCACCAAAAACAAGCGCCACCTTCGCGGTTCGGTGTCTGTGCATGAGACCAATATGGGTCACATTGCACAAATGCTGCCCATGGCTGGCTTGTAATCACTGACGAACAAGGAGAATAAATATGCCTCGCGTTAAACGTGGTGTAACGGCGCGCGCCCGTCACAAGAAAGTTTTGGCCCTTGCAAAAGGTTTCCGCGGTCGCCGCGGCAATGTCTTCCGTATCGCCAAACAGGCGGTAATGAAGGCTGGCCAATATGCCTACCGTGACCGCCGCACCAAAAAGCGTGTGTTCCGTCAGTTGTGGATTGCCCGTATCAACGCCGCTGCGCGTGAATGCGGTCTGACCTACAGCCAGTTCGCCAACGGCCTGAAGAAGGCTGCCATCGAAATCGACCGTAAAATGCTGGCGGACATCGCCGTGCACGACAAGGCCGCTTTTGCTGGCATCGTGACCCAAGTCAAAGCCAAACTGGCCGCAGCTTGAGTTCATGAGTGACATGGGCCCTCGGGCCTGTGCCACGCACTCGATCAAAGGGATTGAGGCTCACAAAAGCTTCAATCCCTTTTTTATTTTGTCATCTACGAAATTCCCACCATGAACGAGCTGGACACCCTGGTCGAATCTGCCCGCCAGAGTTTTGTGCAGGCACTGACACCTGCTGACCTGGAAAACGCCAAGGCCCAGTTTCTGGGCAAAGCCGGTCGCATCACCGAGCTGATGAAGGGCATGGCCGCTCTGAGCGTGGATGACAAAAAAATCCGTGGTGCAGCCATCAACATCGCCAAGCAGGCGATCGAGGCGGCTTTGAACGACCGCCGCCAGGCGCTGGCCGATGCCGAGTTGCAAGCTCAGCTCAAGGCCGAAGCACTCGATGTGACGCTGCCAGGGCGCAGCAGCAATGTGGGTGGCTTGCACCCTGTCTCGCTCACCCTCGAGCGGGTCGAAAACATTTTTGGCTCCATGGGCTTTGAAGTGGCCCAGGGCCCAGAGATCGAGACCGACTGGTTCAACTTCACCGCGCTCAACACGCCCGAAGACCATCCGGCCCGTTCCATGCACGACACGTTCTACGTTGAAGGCGGTCACCTGCTGCGCACACACACCAGCCCGATGCAGATCCGTCATGCGGTGCAGCATGTCAAGCGCTACAGAAATCAACTCGACGCAGGTCAGGGCATGCCCGAGATCCGCGTCATCGCGCCGGGCCGCACCTACCGTGTGGACAGCGATGCCACCCATTCGCCCATGTTCCACCAGTGCGAAGGCCTTTGGATTGGCGAGAACGTGAGCTTCAAAGACCTGAAGGTCGTGGTCACCGA
The DNA here is from genome assembly GCA_044349375.1 of Limnohabitans sp. Classification (GTDB taxonomy): domain Bacteria; phylum Pseudomonadota; class Gammaproteobacteria; order Burkholderiales; family Burkholderiaceae_C; genus Limnohabitans_A. The sequence goes on along the minus strand of JBIKRC010000057.1, from coordinate 3,827 downwards.
TTTCTGCCGCACCTTCTTCGAAAGCGACGATTTGGTGCTGCGTTTCCGTCCCAGCTTCTTCCCCTTCACCGAACCCAGCGCCGAGATCGACATCCAGTTTCAAAACGGCCCGCTCGCGGGTCGCTGGCTCGAAGTGGGTGGATCCGGCCAAGTGCACCCGAACGTGGTGCGCAACATGGGCCTGGACCCCGAGCGCTTCATCGGCTTTGCCTTTGGCATGGGCATGGACCGTTTCACCATGCTGCGCTACGGCGTGAACGACCTGCGCCTGTTTTTTGACGGCGATGTGCGCTTTCTGAGCCAGTTCCAGTAATTCCCTCCCAAGTCCGATACACGAGACACGCGTCATGCAATTTCCCGAATCCTGGTTGCGCGAGTTCTGCAACCCATCCTTGACGACCCAGCAACTGGCCGACACGCTGACCATGGCTGGCCTCGAAGTGGAAGAGCTCGAACCCGTGGCACCACCATTCACCCACATCGTGGTCGGCGAAATCAAGGAAGCCGTGCAACACCCGAACGCCGATCGCCTGCGCGTGTGCCAGGTGGACGTGGGGCAGGGCGCTCTGCTGAACATCGTGTGCGGTGCACCCAATGCCCGCGTGGGCATTCGCGTGCCTTGCGCCATGGTGGGTGCCGAATTGCCTCCAGGCGAAGACGGCAAACCTTTTGTGATCAAGGTCGGTAAACTGCGCGGCGTTGAAAGCCAGGGCATGCTGTGCTCGGCCAAAGAGTTGAAGATCGCCGACGACCACGGTGGCCTGCTGGAGTTGCCCGCAGATGCGCCTTTGGGTCAGAACATTCGCCAGTACTTGAACTTGGACGACACCCTGATGACGCTCAAGCTCACGCCCAATCTGGCGCACTGCTTGAGCGTTTATGGCATCGCCCGCGAAGTGTCGGCCCTGACCGGCGCGCCTTTGAAGGCCCCAACTTTCCCTGCGGTGGCCACACAGGTCAGCGACAAGCTGGCTGTGGAAGTGCACGCAAATGAGCTGTGCGGTCGCTTCAGTGGCCGCGTGGTCAAGGGTGTAAACACCCAAGCCCAAACCCCGCAGTGGATGGTCGACCGCCTGGCGCGTTGCGGCCAGCGCAGCGTGAGCCCGCTGGTGGACATCTCCAACTACGTGATGTTTGAGTTCGGCCGTCCTTCGCACATTTTTGACCTCGACAAAATTCACGGTGGCTTGCACGTGCGTTGGGGCCAGCCCGGCGAAACGCTCAAGCTGCTCAACGGCAACACCGTGACCGTAGACGGACAAGTTGGCGTGATCGCCGATGACAGCCAGGTCGAATCCCTCGCGGGCATCATGGGTGGCGACGCCACCGCCGTGTCCGACGACACCCAAAACATCTACATCGAAGCGGCTTTCTGGTGGCCCACGTCGATCGCAGGCCGTTCGCGCCGCTTCAACTTCTCGACCGATGCAGGTCACCGTTTCGAGCGCGGCGTCGACCCGCAGCTGACGGTGGAACACATCGAGCGCATCACCCAACTGGTGCTGGACATCTGCGGCACGCCCGAGACCCAAGTCGGCCCTGTCGATGACCAGATTCTGAACCTGCCAGCGATTACGCCCGTCACGCTGCGCGTGGCCCGTGCGGTCAAAGTCATTGGCATGCCGCTCACGCAGCAGCAGTGCGCCGATGCCCTGCGCGGTCTGGGATTGCAAGTGGCTGAGGGGCAGGGCACCGTCACCGTGACGCCGCCCAGCTTCCGCTTTGACCTGCAGATCGAAGAAGACCTGATCGAAGAAGTGGCCCGTTTGGTGGGCTACAACAACCTGCCGACCAACCCGCCTCTGGCCCCCATCACCGCCAAGGTGCGCCCAGAGACCGAGCGCAGCCCGTCCGCCGTGCGCCGCGCCATTGCCGCTTTGGGTTATCAGGAAACCATCAACTACAGCTTTGTCGAAGACAGCTGGGAGCGCGATTTGGCGGGTAACGCCAACCCTATCCGCCTGCTCAACCCGATCGCCAGCCAGATGAGCGTGATGCGATCTAGCCTGATCGGCTCGCTGCTGCAGGTGGTCAAGTTCAACGCCGACCGAAAGGCCGATCGCGTGCGCGTGTTCGAGTTGGGGCGCGTGTTTTTGCGCAATGCCGCAGTGCAAAGCAGCGACACCACCGTGGAAGGTTTTGACCAGCCCATGAAAGTCTCGGGCATGGCCTGGGGCCCGCTGGAGCCGTTGAACTGGACCGGCAAGTCACGTCTGGTGGATTTCTTCGACGTCAAAGCCGATGTCGAGCGTTTGCTGGCCCCGGCCCAGGCCGAATTCGTGGCCGCTGAACACCCCGCATTGCACCCTGGACGCTCGGCCCAAGTGCAGCTGAATGGCCTTGTGATCGGTCATGTGGGTGAATTGCACCCGCGCTGGCGTCAGGCCTGGGACTTGCCACACGCGCCAGTCCTGTTCGAGCTCGACTTGGATGCGGTCACTCAGCGCAGCGTGCCCGTGGCCCAGCCCGTGGCCAAGTTGCAAGCGGTGGAGCGCGACATCGCCGTGATCGTGCGCGAGCAGGTCACCCATGCCCAGTTGATGCAGGCCATTCACAGCGCTCCGACCCAAGGTTTGCTGCGCCATGCGGTGCTATTCGATGTTTATCGCCCTAAGGCTGAAGCCGCTGGCGGTTTGGCGGTGGGTGAGAAAAGCCTGGCGGTGCGGTTGAGCTTGCACAGCGACGAGGCCACCTTGACCGATGCCCAGATCGAAGCCGCCATGGGTGCTGTCATGGCCAGCCTGTCAGAGCGAGTTTCTGCGCGTTTGCGTTCCTGAGAGCGTGCCATGCAAATCAGTTTTGAATCCCTGGAAACCCCGGCCCTGACCAAGGCGCATCTGGCCGATTTGCTGTTCGAGCAGATCGGTTTGAACAAGCGCGAGTCCAAGGACATGGTCGATGCGTTCTTTGACCTGATGGTTGACAGCCTGATTGCGGGTGACGATGTGAAGATTTCCGGCTTCGGCAATTTCCAGATCCGCACCAAGGCAGCGCGTCCCGGGCGCAACCCGCGCACCGGAGAATTGATCCCGATTGATGCACGTCGTGTCGCGACCTTCCATGCCAGCCATAAACTCAAGGCCCTGATCCAGGGCGATGCCGTTGACGACGAGGGTGTGGAGACGGTGGGCCGCTGAATCTTTCCTGATTGGAGTGCCCATGTTGTTCAAGTTCAAATCTCAAGCCACCAGCGACCTCATCATGCTAGAGGGCGATGGGCGCAGGCTGTTGAAAATCATGCTGGGTCACGACCCTGACAAAGGCATTATTTTGTTGAAGGACCTGCCAGCGGCCATTGCCAAGCTGGAGGCGGCTGTGGCCCAGGACGAGGCGGCCCGTTTGCAGCGCAACCAAGAGGCGCAAATAGCCTTGGCGACAAAAGACAGCGAGCAACATGCTTTTGGCGAGGCCCTGAATCCGGTGCGTCTTGCGCAACGGGCGAGTCCCATGCTCAAGATGCTCAAGCACTGCGCAGCTGACTCAGCCGACATGGTCTGGGGTGTTTGAGCCTCAGGTTGGCCGCTTGCTGAACACGGTGCCACCGAGTTTGGCACCGGGATTGATTTGCCGTTTGGCAAACCAGCCCTGGTTCATCTCCAGTACAAAGCGCACGGGTTTGCTGGAGCAGTGCGAGTCGTCGCTTTGCGGCTGCATGTCGGCCAAGTTGACGATGGTGCCATCGTCTTCGACAAAAGCAGCGGTCAAAGGAATCAGGGTGTTGCGCATCCAAAAGCATTGGGTGGTCGCCTGTTCAAACACGAACAGCATGCCCTCGTGAAGCGGCATGTCCTTGCGCCACATCAGACCGATCTGGCGTTGCTCGGGGG
>JBIKRC010000056.1:0-8860 GCA_044349375.1 Limnohabitans sp. | reverse complement strand
GGGGCTCAGGCGCAGTTGAAGTTCGATCCGGTCGGGCTTGCCCGACCAACCCGTGAGATTGTCTTCGTAGTGCGCAACACGGGTTTCCAGCACATGGGTGCCACCGCGACGCGTGCACTCTGCAGCCGACTGGCCTGCATCGCCTTTGATCGCGACCGTCTGCCATCCGGCCTGTTGAACAGACTTCTCGATTCGCTGGCCAATTTCTGCACCGCTGCCGGGGTATTTTTCTTGTCCGTGGGCTTGGTCGCCAGGGTGTACGACACAGACCAATGACTTTGTCGTAGCGCTGTGGATGGCTTGCGACGTGGCACCCGTGGGTTGCGTTTGCTGGGTGACGACGGGAACCGCGCTGCAAGAAATCAAGCCAACACAACTCAACACAAGTATTGTTTTGCCTAAATAGTTCACTTGAAACTCCATCAAAAAAATTGACTTTATATTGAAAAATCGCCCAAAAAGCCAGAATAACAATCTGCAACGACAAAATGAAGGCCTGGGCTTAAGCGGCAATTCCTGCAAGAGCGGACACCTACAATGCAGACCATGGCTAACTCTCCCGATATTTGCATCCGAGGCGCAGGCATTGTGGGCCGCACTTTGGCTTTGCTGCTGGCCCGCGAACGGCTGAACGTGGCTTTGGTCGATTCACCCCAGCCCAACACGGCCCCTGACGTGCGCGCCTATTCGCTCAACGGCGCGGCCAAGGCCTTGCTGCAAGACCTGCGCTGCTGGCCCGAGGCCCCCGCCGTCACGCCCGTGCACCAGATGCAAGTCTGGGGCGACGATGGCGGCAAGCTCCACTTCGGTGCCCGCGATCAGGGCGTGGGTGAGCTCAACTGGATGGTAGATGTGCCTGTGCTGCAAGCGCTGCTGGCGCAGGCCGTGCAGTTTCAGCCCCAGATTCAAGTGGTGCAGGCCCCGGTGGCCGCGCCGCTCACGGTGGTGTGTGAAGGCCGTGCCAGCCAGACCCGCGCCGAGCTGGGCGTAGGCTTTGACATCACACATTACGAGCAACACGCCCTGGCCACCCGCCTGATGTGCGAGCGGGCACACGAGGGCATCGCCCGGCAATGGTTTGGCTGGAGCCAAGCGCCCGGCCTGGCGCAGCCGCAAGCCGAAGTGCTGGCGCTGCTGCCCTTGGGGGGCGAAGGCGGGCGCGAAGTCGCGCTGGTCTGGTCGGTGCACCCGCTGCGGGCGCAAGAATTGATGGCCATGCCGCCCGAAGATTTTGCCGCTGCACTGGCCCAGGCCTGTGGCCATGCCCTGGGCTGCATGCAGTTGTCGGCCGAGCGTGCCGTGTGGCCGTTACAACTGGCTCGTGCCGAACGCTGGATCGGCCCCATGCCGGGCCAAAACAAACAAGCCTTTGCATTGGCGGGCGATGCTGCCCATGCCCTGCACCCGCTGGCCGGTCAAGGCCTGAACGTGGGCCTGGCGGATGTGGCCGAACTGGTGCGGGTGATCCGCGCCAAAGAATTTTGGCGGCCGCTGCACGACCTCAAACTGCTGCGCCGCTACGAACGCGCACGCCAGGCCGATGTGCAAGCCATGGTTTTCGTGACCGATGGCCTGCAGCGGCTGTTTGCCCAGCCCGCACCGGTCTGGCAAAACCTGCGCAACTGGGGCATGCGCGGCTTTGACCGCAGCGGCCCGCTCAAACACTGGATGACGCAACGGGCCATGGGCCAAAGCACCCCGCCCAACCCGGCCAAGGCCACACGCTGATTTGTCTTTATCTTTTTTTTGTTCCCGAAAGTCCTCTTCATGAAGTTCTCTCTGTCCAAACTGGCCCTGATCGTGGCCACCATCGCCTTGACCTGTGGTCATGTTTTGGCGCAAGAAGCGGCCATCCGCAAAAACCTGAGCGAGCGCCTGCCCAACCTGCCCAAGATCGACGAGGTAAGCAAAACACCCATGAACGGACTGTTTGAAATCCGCATGGGCAACGATGTGATGTACAGCGATGCCGAAGGCAACTTCCTGATTCAGGGCGCGCTCATCGACACAAAACAAAAGCGCAACCTGACGGAAGAGCGCGTGGACAAACTTTCGGCCATCCCCTTTGACCAGCTGCCCCTGAAAACCGCCTTCACCCAGGTGCGTGGCAACGGCAAACGCAAGCTGGCGGTGTTTGCCGACCCCAACTGCGGCTACTGCAAGCGCTTCGAAAAAGACTTGCAAAAGCTGGACAACGTGACCATTTACCACTTCCTCTACCCCATCCTGGGCGAGGACTCCAAGACCAAATCCAAAAACATCTGGTGCGCCAAAGACAAGGCCAAGGTCTGGAACGACTGGATGATCAACGGCACCACACCACCTGCCATCAACTGTGATGCCTCTGCCATTGACTCGATCGTGGCCTTTGGGCAGAAAAACCGCATCACCGGCACGCCCCTGCTCTTGTTTGCCGATGGCTCTCGTGTCCCCGGTGCCGTGCCCATGGCCCAAGTTGAAAAAATGCTCGCCGAGATCAAATGACATCCACACTGCCGCATCCCATGACCGAAGACCCGACCTGGCGGCTGATCCGCCGCTTGGGTTACGCCGGGCTGATTCCCTTTGTATTTTTGGCCCTGTGCCTCTGGCTGGTCGGCCCAGAACTGCACCCCTATGTGGCCCTGGCCATGCAAGGCTATGGCGCGGTGATCGTGTCGTTTTTGGGCGGCATCCATTGGGGCGTGGGCTTTCGCAACGCCTTGATCACCCCTGAAGCACCTCGCATCCACTTCACTTGGGGCGTTGCGCCCTCCCTGCTGGCCTGGGTGGGCGTGATGATGCCCGCTTTCGCGGGTTTGCCCTTGCTGGGCTTTGTGCTGATCGGCTGCTATGTGATAGACCGCCGCACCTGGCCGGCCGCTGGCTTAGCGCCGTGGTTGCCCATGCGCTTGCAACTGACCATCGTGGCCAGCTTGAGCTGCTTTTTGGCAGCGGGTGCGACATGACCGCCATCCACTACACCATTGAAGCCGCCGACCTGCATGCGCATCTGTTTCGCGTCACGCTCACTGTCGCGCAACCCGCAGCGCAGCAAACCGTGTCGCTGCCGGTGTGGATTCCGGGCAGTTATTTGGTGCGTGAGTTTTCCAAAAACCTGCAAAACCTGTCGGCCAAACAAGGCAGGCGCAGCCTGCCCATCACGCAGCAAGACAAATGCAGCTGGGCCATGGCTTGCAAGAGCGGGCTGCCCTTGGTGCTGAGCTACGAGGTCTATGCCTTTGACAACTCGGTGCGCACCGCCTGGCTGGACAGCCAGCGCGGCTTTTTCAATGGCACCAGCCTGTGCCTGCGGGTGCACGGGCAAGAACACGCGCCGCACCAGCTGCAGCTGCAAGCCGTGAAGAGCCAACCCAGTTGGCAAGCCGCCACAGGCCTGGCACCGCTCAAAACCGACAAAAAAGGCTTTGGCCTTTACCAAGCCTCGAATTACGACGAACTGGTGGACTGCCCAGTGGAACTGGGCGCGTTCTGGAGCGGCAGCTTCAACGCCTGCGGCGTGCCGCACCGCTTTGTGGTGGCGGGGGCTCTGCCCTCCTTTGACGGTGACCGGTTGTTGGCCGATACGCAAAAAATTTGCGAAGCCGCCATTGGTTTTTGGCACGGTTCGGGAAAGGTGGCGGGCAAAACAGTGGGCAAAAAAACGCCGCACAAGAACTACCTGTTCATGCTCAACGCCGTGCACGACGGCTATGGCGGGCTGGAGCATCGAAACAGCACCGCGTTGATTTGCAAACGCGATGATTTGCCGCGCCACAACGGCCTGTCCGCCAGCCCGCGCAAGCCAGAGGGCTACACCACGCTGCTGGGCCTGATCAGCCACGAGTACTTTCACACCTGGAACGTCAAGCAACTGCGCCCCGATGCCTTTGCCCGCTACGACTACACACAAGAAAATTACACGCAGCTGCTGTGGTTCTTTGAAGGCTTCACCAGCTATTACGACGACATCTTGCTGCGCCGCGCTGGGCTGATTGACGACGCCACTTACATCGAACTGCTGGGCAAGACCATCGCGCAGGTGCAGCAAACGCCGGGCCGCCATGTGCAAAGCGTCGCACAGTCGAGCTTTGACGCTTGGGTCAAGTACTACCGCCAGGACGAAAACACCGCCAACGCCACCGTGAGCTACTACACCAAGGGCGCGCTGGTGGCTTTGTGCCTTGACCTGACGGTGCGCCGCGAATTCAAAACCGAAGGCCACACGCTCGACACCATGATGCGCGGCCTGTGGAAACGCTGCAAGGCCGGACCCCTGCGCGAGCAGGACTTGCTGGACGAATTGCAGGCCGTAACCGGCCGCAGCTGGACGGGTGAGATCCAGCGTTGGGCGCACAGCACGCAAGAGCTGCCGCTGCGGGAACTGCTCACGGGGCATGGCATCGCGGTGGAGGCCGAGACCTCGGGCATGGCGCAGCGCTTGGGCTTGCGCGTGGTTGAGGCCGCAGGCAGTGTGCAGGTCAAAGTGGTGCTGCGCGGCGGCGCGGGCGAAGCGGCGGGCCTGGCTGCGGGTGACGAATGGCTGGGCCTGGACGTGGGGGCCAAGGGGCAAGGCGGCAGCTGGCGCCTGGGCAAACTTGACGAACTGCCCGCTCTGTTGGGCAAAGAGCGCCAATTGACGGCCCTGGTCTCACGCGACAAACGCCTGCTGCGCTTGCCGCTGACCGTGCCTGCACAAGCCAGCCACTGGCAGCTGCGCGTGCCCAAGGACCGCGCGGCCGATCAGTGGCCTGCGGTCTGACTTACTTGCCGCGCAAATCCACCACGCGTTTGGCCTTGCCCTGGCTGCGCTCGACGCCGCCTTCGGGCTTGAGCTCGATGGCCACGCTCGAACCGATGTAGACTTTGATCTCGTGCTGCAGCTGCTTGGCCGCCGCACGCGCTTCGATGCTGTCGGGGGACACGCCGGGCTTGGTCTCGATCAGCACTTTGAGGTCGTCCATCGGGCCTTCGCGGGTCAGCACACACTGGTAGTGCGGGGCCAGCTCGGCGCGCTTCAAAATCAGCTCTTCGATCTGGCTGGGGAACACGTTAACGCCTCGGATGATCATCATGTCGTCGCTGCGGCCGGTGATTTTTTCCATGCGGCGCATGCTGCGGGCGGTGCCGGGCAGCAGGCGCGTCAGGTCGCGGGTGCGGTAGCGGATGATGGGCAGGGCTTCTTTGGTCAGGCTGGTGAACACCAGCTCGCCCATCTCGCCATCGGCCACCGGCTCGCCCGTCTCGGGGTGGATGATCTCGGGGTAGAAGTGGTCTTCCCAAATGGTCGGGCCGTCTTTGGTCTCGATGCATTCGCTGGCCACACCCGGCCCCATCACTTCAGACAGGCCATAGATGTCGACCGCGTCGATATTCATGCGCTTTTCAATCGCAGCGCGCATGTCATTGGTCCAGGGCTCAGCGCCGAAGATGCCGATGCGCAACGAGCTGGTCTTGGGGTCGATGCCTTGGCGCTCAAACTCATCGGCAATCGCCAGCATGTAACTGGGCGTGACCATGATGATGTTGGACTTGAAATCCTGGATCAGCTGCACCTGGCGCTCGGTCTGGCCGCCGCCAAAAGGCACAACCGTCAGGCCCAGTTTTTCAGCGCCATAATGCGCGCCCATGCCGCCAGTGAACAAGCCATAACCGTAGCTGATGTGCACCATGTCACCCGGCTTGGCACCACCTGCGCGGATGCTGCGGGCCACCACAGTGGACCAGGTGTCGATGTCTTTGAGGGTGTAACCCACCACGGTGGGCTTGCCGGTCGTGCCGCTGGACGCGTGGATGCGCGCGCAGTTTTCACGTGGCACGGCGAACATGCCAAAGGGGTAGCTGTCGCGCAAGTCCGACTTGGTGGTGAACGGAAACTTGGCGATGTCGGCCAGCGTTTTGCAATCGTCCGGGTGCACGCCAGCCGCGTCGAATTTGGCACGGTACACGGGCGAGTTGGCGTAGGCATGCTGCAGGGTTTGCTGCAGGCGCTTGAGCTGCAAGCTGCGCAGCTCGTCGATGCTGGCCTTTTCAATCGGCTCGAGGGGGAAGGCTTTTTGACTCATTCAAATCTCCACTTGATCAGCGGGGGACAGGGCTGAAGACCTGTCCCCCAATTCATAAACTTATTCGGGGATGACGGTGCCCGGGATCTGCGCGCTTTTGCCACGGAACATGGCGATGACTTCACCGTTTTGGTTGGTGACTTTCATGTCGTAGATGCCATGACGTCCGCTGAGCGTTTGCTCAATGCCTTCACAGGTCAGCACATCGCCCAACTTGCCGGGCTTCAAAAACTCGATGCTGCAGCCCGCAGCCACCGCGTTTTTGTTGTAGCTGTTGCAGGCAAAAGCAAAGGTCGAGTCAGCCAGCGTAAAGATGAAGCCGCCGTGGCAAATTTGGTGGCCATTCAGGTGCAGCGCTTTGACGGTCATGCGCATCACAGCGCGACCGGGTTCGCAGGCCAGCAGTTCCATGCCCATGGTGTCTTTGGAGGCCACGTCGACGGCGAACATCGTCTCACCCACCAAGTGGGCCAGTGCTTTGGGGTCGCGCATCATTCGCCTTTGAATTGGGGTGCGCGTTTTTCAAGGAAGGCCTGCACCCCTTCAAAATAATCGTGCGTGCGGCCCATGGCCGACTGCATGTCGCGCTCCACATCCAGCTGTTCGGACAGACTGCGGGTGGTGGCGCCTTGCAACAACGCACGGGTGGCCACCAGGGCCCGGGTGGGCATGCTCGCCAAACGCTGAGCCAGGGCCAAAGCTGCGGCCAAGGGGTCGTCGGCCACATCCCAAATCAAACCCCATTCCTTGGCCTGCTGGGCCGGCAACTTGTCCCCCGTCATGGCCAAGGCCAGCGCCCGCGGCAGCCCCAAGCGCTCGACCAGCAACCAGCTGCTGCCTGCATCCGGGATCAATCCGATTTTGCTGAAGGCTTGAATGAAGCTGGCCTGAGGGGCCGCAATGGCGATGTCACATGCCATGGCCACCGATGCGCCTGCACCTGCCGCCACCCCGTTCACGGCGGCCACAATGGGCATGCGCAGGGACTGGATGCGCCGTGTGGTGGGGTTGAACGCCTGGTCAATGACGGGCCCAGGATCGGCCCGAGCCACGCGGTCAGGACCCGGCGTGAAATCAAAGGACGACAAATCGGCACCGGCACAAAAACCCCGCCCGGCACCGGTCAGCACCATGGCGCGAATCTGGGCGTTGGCTTCGGCTTGGTCAAAAGCCGCCCACAAATCGTGGTGCATTTGACGGTCAAAACTGTTCAGCGCAGCTGGCCGGTTGAGCGTCACCACCGCCACAGGGCCGTGTTCTTCGTACAAAACAGTGGATGTTGATGTGTCAGTCATGAAAATCTCCGAATGCGAGAATGTAACATTAACCGACCAATCGGTTGGTTAATTGTTCCCTTGGGTTTTCCCTAGGTTTTGGGGCCATCAGGCCCCGAAAGCCCTAGGTCAGCGCCTTGGGTATAGTGAGCCCATTCATTCCGTTTGACGCTCACACAGGAGACAGCACTTGACCTACGAAAACATTGAAGTCCGCACCGAAGGCGGGCAAGTCGGCATCATCACACTGAACCGCCCGAAAGCCCTGAACGCCTTGAACGGCGCACTGATGGACGAGCTGGGCGTTGCCCTCAAAGCCTTCGACGCCGACGAGGCCATTGGCTGCATCGTCATCACCGGCAGCGAAAAAGCGTTTGCGGCAGGCGCTGACATCTCGGCCATGGCCAAGTTCAACTTCCATGATGTCTACAAAAACGACTTCATCACACGCAATTGGGAAACCATCCGCAGCATCCGCAAACCCGTGATCGCCGCCGTGAGTGGCTTTGCGCTGGGCGGTGGCTGCGAGCTGGCCATGATGTGCGATTTCGTCATCGCCGCTGACAACGCCAAGTTCGGCCAGCCGGAAATCAAGATCGGCATCATCCCCGGCGCAGGCGGCACACAGCGCCTGCCGCGTGCCATGGGCAAATCGAAGGCGATGGACTTGGTGCTCACGGGCCGCATGATGGACGCCGCCGAGGCCGAGCGCGGCGGCTTGGTCAGCCGCGTGGTGCCGCTGGACAAGTTGATGGACGAAACACTGGGAGCCGCTTTGATGATTTGTGGCTATGGCCAACTGGCCACGATGGCGGCCAAAGAAAGCGTGAACCGCGCCTTTGAAAGCGGGCTGAGCGACGGCGTGATGTTCGAGCGCCGCCTGTTCCACGGCCTGTTTGCCACCGCCGACCAAAAAGAAGGGATGTACGCGTTTTTGAACAAACGCGCCCCCAAGTTCATCAACGGGTGATCGGCCGCATGCAGCCCGGCAAGCCGCTGATTGCGGTCAGCCGGGTGGGGTCACCAACCCGGGCTGCCAGATCAGCCGCTCTGGTGCGCTGAAGCACAAGAAGCGTTTGTTGGTGGCGCGGCCAATGGCGCACAGGCCCAGGCGCTGGGCCACGTCCAGACCCATTTGCGTGATGCCGCTGCGCGACACCACCACGGGCACGCCCATCTGGGCCGACTTGATGACCATCTCGCTGGTCAAGCGCCCGGTGGTGTAGAACACCTTGTCTTGGGCGTTCACGTCGTGCATCCACATCCACCCGGCGATGGTATCCACCGCGTTGTGACGCCCCACGTCTTCCACAAACATGAGCATCTCTTCACCCTGAAACAGGGCGCAGCCATGCACCGAGCCGGATGATTTGTAGGTGGTTTCTTGCAAGCGGATGGCGTTGACCAAACCATAAAGCTGGCTTTGGGTGATTTGCGCGGGTGGCAACTCGATCTCGTCGATGTGGGCCATCAAATCGCCGAACACGCTGCCTTGGCCGCAGCCCGTGGTCACCACGCGCTCGGCGCTGCGCTCGATCACCA
>JBIKRC010000055.1:0-9102 GCA_044349375.1 Limnohabitans sp. | reverse complement strand
CGCTCAAAGCCCTGCTGTCGCGAAACGTGGCCGGTGATGCTTCGCTTGACCATGGCCTCGGTGCCTGGCTCGATGACGCCGCGCAGCGCTTTGCGCAATGCATGCGCAGCGAAGGTGCCGAAGGCATCGCGGCTTTCCGCGAGCGGCGCGCCCCCAGCTGGTCCGCCACGCTGCATGCCGCCGACGTGGCGCGCCTGCATGGCCGCGACACGGCCTCTTCTTCATCTGCCCCAGCCTGAGTTGCCCATGAGCGTGATCAAAAACATCCGCCCCTTTCACACCGTGCTGGTGGCCAACCGGGGCGAGATCGCGCTGCGCGTGCTGCGCACTGTGCGCCGCATGGGCTACGGCTCGGTGGCCGTGTATTCCGAAGCCGACCGAGGCAGCCCGCATGTGCAGGCCGCCGACCGCGCCGTGTGCATCGGCCCGGCAGCACCCGCGCAGTCTTACCTGAACATCGACGCCATCATCGCCGCCGCCCGGCTGGCCGGGGCCGACGCGATTCACCCGGGCTACGGCTTTTTGTCCGAGAACGACGCCTTTGCCGACGCGGTCGATGCCGCGGGTCTGGTGTTCATTGGCCCCTCGGGCGACAACATCCGCGCCATGGGCAACAAGGCCGGGGCCAAGCGACTGATGCAGGCCGCAGGCATGCCTTGCATCCCGGGTTACGAAGGCCCCAACGACAGTGAAGGTCAAAGCGACGATACGTTTGTGCGCGAGGCCGAACGCATCGGTTTCCCCATCATGTGCAAAGCCGCTGCAGGCGGCGGCGGGCGCGGTATGCGGCTGGTTCAGCAAGCCAGCGACTTGCCCGCCGCACTGGCCTCGGCCCGTTCGGAAGCGCGCACCGCCTTTGGCAGCGCGGAGCTGATCCTGGAGCGGGCCGTGCGCACACCGCGCCACGTCGAGATCCAGCTGCTCGCCGACAGCCATGGGCATGTGGTGCATCTGGGCGAGCGCGACTGTTCGGTGCAACGCCGCCACCAGAAGGTGATTGAAGAAGCCCCATCTCCGGCCGTGGACGCCGCGCTGCGCCAGCGCATGGGCGAGGCGGCGGTGCACAGTGCGCGCACCTTGGGCTACATCGGCGCAGGCACCATGGAGTTTTTGCTGGACGCCGAGGGCAACTTCTACTTCATGGAAATGAACACGCGCCTGCAGGTCGAACACGCGGTGACCGAAGCCATCACCGGGCTGGACTTGGTGGAGTGGCAGCTGCGTGTGGCTGCGGGCGAGGCTCTGGCCTTTGCGCAGCAGGACATCCAACTGGATGGTCATGCCATCGAAGTGCGGCTGACGGCCGAAGACGTGCCTGCGGGCTTCTTGCCGCAAACCGGTCCTGTGCTGCGCTGGCGGCCTCTGGTAGCGCACGACGTGCGCATTGACAGCGCGTTGATCGAAGGCGGCGAGGTCAGCCCGCATTACGACTCGATGGTGGCCAAGCTGGTGGCGCATGGCCGCGACCGTGAAGAGGCCCGCCGCAAACTGCTGTCGGCCGTGCGCCACTGCGTGCTGCTGGGCCTGCCGAGCAACCAGGTCTTTTTGGCCGATTGCCTGAGCGATGCCGTGTTCGTTGAAGGGGTGGGCGTGCACACCGGCTTTGTGGCCGAGCGCATGGGCATGCCCCCAGCCGCTCCGTTGCCCAGCACGCACACCGTGGCGCTGGCTGCACTGGCCGCACAAGTGCACAACTTGCCAAGTGACGCGCAAGGCCATCTGCAAGCCTCCGCGCTGGCGCAAGGCCAGGCCATGGGCCTGCTGCAATGGGGCGAGCAGCGTTGGCATTACCGCATCCAACACACCGCTTCAGACCCAGTGACGGCGTGGCAAGTCCAATGCACACCACAACATGCAGCCACTGAACCGTTCAGCCTGAGCCTCACGCATGTGCAGTGGCTGGACAGCGCACGCAGCACCCTGGCCGTGGAGTGCGATGGCCTGCGAGAGCAGATCTGCATCGCCCGCACCGACACCGGGGTTCAGCTGTTTCACCAGGGCCGCGCATGGACTTTTGAATGCCCGCCCACGCACCGGGCGGCAGGCCCGGAAGCCGGCAGCGGTGCCGTGCTGGCCCCGCTCACCGCGCGTGTGCTGCAGGTGATGGTGACGCCCGGCCAGACCGTGCAGGCGGGCGAGCGCCTGCTGGTGCTCGAAGCCATGAAGATGGAACACACGCTGACCGCGCCTTTCACCGGCGTGGTGCGCGAGCTGCTGGCACAAGCAGGCGGGCAAGCGCTCAAGGGCGCGCTGTTGATGCAGATTGAAGCGGAGGCGGGATGAACACCGCCGTGAATGTCGCCATGCGTGACACGCGTCGCGTGCGCATCGGCGGGGCTTGCGGCTTTTGGGGCGACTCGGCCATGGCCACGCCGCAGCTGCTGCAGGTGCCGGGCTTGCAGTACTTGGTGTACGACTACTTAGCCGAAACCACCATGGCCATTTTGGCGCGTGCGCGGGCCAAAGACCCGGCGCTGGGTTACGCGACCGACTTTGAGCAGGCCGTCATGACGCCGCACCTGCAGGCCATCCACGAGCGGGGCATCAAGGTCATTGCCAATGCGGGCGGCCTGAACCCTGAAGGCTGCCGCGATGCGCTGCTGCAGGTCGCGCAAACGCAAGGCATTGCCTTGCGCGTGGCCGTGGTCACCGGTGACGACCTGATGCCGCAGATGGACGCGTTGCAAGCCCAAGGCCTGCGCACCACCGCAGATGCGGCTCTGCCCGGGCGCCCCCTGTCGGCCAACGCCTATGTGGGCGCACGCGGCATCGCGCAAGCGTTGGGCGCTGGGGCCGATGTGGTCATCACCGGCCGCTGCGTGGACAGCGCGGTGGTGTTGGGCGCGCTGGTGCATGAATTTGGCTGGTCCTGGCAGGACTGGGACCGCCTGTCGGCGGGCACGCTGGCGGGGCATTTGATCGAGTGCGGTGCGCAGGCCACAGGCGGGCTGTTCACCGACTGGCAAGACGTGCCCGACTGGGCGAACATCGGCTACCCGGTGATCGACGTGGCCCCAGATGGCAGTCTGGAACTGAGCAAGCCCGAAGGCACAGGCGGCCTGATCCACCCCGGCGCGGTGGCCGAGCAAATCCTCTACGAAGTGGGCGACCCGGCGCAGTACCTGATGCCCGACGTGTGCTGCGACTGGCGGCAGGTGCAGGTGGAGCGCACTGGCAGGGGCACCGTACAAGTCAGCGGCGCACGCGGCCTTTCCGCCCCCACCCACTACAAAGCCAACGCCACCTGGCAAGACGGCTACCAGCTGCAGCTGATGATGGCCATTCGCGGCATCGACGCCCCCCTCAAGGCCGAGCGCACCGCGCAGGCTTTGCTGGCGCGTTCGCGCCTTTTGATGGCACAGCAAGGCTTTGGCGATTACAGCGAAACCTGCGTGGAACTGCTGGGCGGCGAGTCACACTACGGCCCCCACGCACAAGCGCACACCGCCCGCGAAGTGGTGCTGCGCATCGCGGTGCGCCACGCGCAGGCCAAGGCGCTGGCCGTGTTGCAACGCGAATGCGCCAGCAGCGGCACCTCCATGGGGCCGGGCTCCCGCTCTTCTTTTTCGGGGCGCGCTGATATCCAGCCGGTCATCAAGCTGTGCTCATTCATGGTGCCCAAAAGCCAGGTGCGCTTGCAGATGCAGTTGGATGACGGTGTGCAGGACGCGAGCGACGTGGCATTGCCACCTGCTGCCAACGCGCTTCCCGTTTACAGCCAAGCGCCAGCGAAGCCCGAAACAACGACTGCAAGCGACGAACCCCTGCTCAACTGCCGCCTGATCGACCTGGCCTGGGCGCGCAGCGGCGACAAGGGCGACGATGAAAACATCGGTGTGATCGCACGCCACGCCCGCGCCTGGGACTGGCTGCGCACCCAATTGCAAGCCGATCAGGTGCAGGACTATTTCAGCCACTTGGTGCAAGGGCCGGTGTTGCGCTACGAAGTGCCTGGCTTGCAGGCGCTCAACTTTGTCCTGCACCAGGCGCTGGGCGGTGGCGGCGTGTGCAGCCTGCGCTCAGACCCCTTGGGGAAATCGTTTGCGCAGATGCTGCTGGACATGCCGCTGCGCGTGCCCGCCTCGGTGCTGGTCAACCCCGCCACTGGAGACACCCCATGAGCGCCATCCTCGAAGGCATCAAGATCCTCGACCTGACCCGCGTGATTGCCGGGCCCATGTGCACACAAATTCTGGCCGACATGGGCGCCACCGTTTACAAGATCGAAAAACCCGGCGAAGGCGACGACACGCGGCGCATGGGTCCATTTTTGCAAGACCCCGCTACCGGCCAGCCCAGCAACGACTCGGCGCTGTACCTGGCCTACAACCGGGGCAAACACTCGGTCACGGTGGACATCGCCACGCCCGAAGGCGCGCAGCTGGTGCGCGATCTGGCGCTGCGCTGTGACGTGGTGGTCGAGAACTACAAAGTCGGCTCTCTGGCCAAATACGGCCTCGACGAAGCCAGCCTGCGAGGCTTGAAGCCCGAGCTGATTTACTGCTCGGTCACCGGCTTTGGGCAGACCGGCCCGTATGCGCCCAAACCCGCTTACGACTTCATCTTGCAAGGCCTGGCCGGGCCCATGAGCACCTGCGGCCTGCCCGACGACCAGCCCGGCGGTGGCCCCATGCGCACGGCCATCCCGATGACCGACATGGTCACAGGCCTGTACGCCACCATCGGCATTTTGGGCGCGCTCATGCACCGGCAAAAAACCGGCAAAGGCCAGGCCATCGACTCGGCCATGCTCGACGCCACCGTGGCCTTCAACGGCCACCTGGCCGTGGGCTACCTGATGAGCGGCAAGGCCCCACAGAGCGTGGGCAACACCAACCCGATCGCATCCCCCTCTGAAGTGTTTGACTGCGCCGACGGGCTCATCATCATTGCGGCGGGCAACAACGGCCAGTTCCAGCAATTGTGCGCCGTGCTGGGCGCACCCGACATGCCCGCCGACCCGCGCTTTGCCACCAACATGCAACGCATCGCCCACCGCAGCGAACTGCGAGGCGCTTTGCAAGCCTTGGTGCGCGGCCGATCGCGGGCGCAGTTGCTGCAGCAACTGAGCGACGCCACCGTCCCGGCCGGCCCGATCAACGACATGGCGCAGGTCTTTGCCGACCCGCAAACGCAGCACCGCCAAATGGTGGTGGAACTGCCCCACAGCTCAGGCCAGACCGTGCGCGTGGTGCGCAGCCCTTTGAACTTTTCTGCATCGCCCGTGACACACCGTGCGCCGCCACGGTTGGGGGAGCACAGTTTGCAGACACTGCGTGAGGAGTTAGGTTTGACGGATGCGCAGGTGGAGGGGCTGGTGGCGCGGGGGGTGGTTTGAAGGGGGGTGGCCCTAGCGCAGGGTTTGCATTGACTGTAATTTTTAAGCTGTTACACTTGATTTGTCTTGCTTTTCTTGATATTTAAATCAAAATACAGTTCATATTCAATTTATCTTGACGTAAATATCAATTGCAAACCCTCCAAGAACTCGGTGAAGCCGTGGCCGCACGGCGCAAACAGCTGGGCCTCAAGCAAGGCGATGTGGCGGTCATGGCGGGCGTGACGGCGGAATCGCTGTCGCGTTTTGAGCGTGGACGCTCTGCCGAATTTGGCACGCGCAAGCTGCTGGCGGTGCTGGCCGTGTTGGGGGCAGAGCTGGATGTGATGGCCCAAGGCCAGGCTGGCAACCTGGACGAGCTGCGGGGTGAACGGGCGCAGACATTGCCCAACCAGACAGGGACAACGTGATGCCACTGTCGGTGTACCTGCTGGGCCGCGAAGTGGCCACGCTGGAGCCCTCGGGCGACTTTAAAAGCGTGCTGAGCTACCACCCTGGTGTGGGCACAGACGACTTCGTGTCGCTCACCATGCCCGTGCGCACCGAGAGCTATGTCTGGGACGACCAGCTGCCGCCCGTGCTGCAGATGAACCTGCCCGAAGGCTATTTGCTGCAAGTGCTGCAAGAACAATTTGGCCCGCACATCGGTGCCAGCCCAGCGGCCCTGCTGTCGGTCATTGGCCGCAACATGGTCGGTCGCCTGCAAGTGGCCGCCCCCGGCGCAACGCTTGACGAGCCCGCCAAACCCATTGAAGTGGCCGCGCTGCTCAAGGGCGACAACTCCGAGGCCGCTTTTGCCGCGCTGGTTCGCGAACACGCCACCAGCGGCGTGTCGGGTGTGGTGCCCAAATTTCTGGATTCACAAAACGAAGAAACTTTGCCACTGGGTGCGCACGGCAAAACCAGCCTGGTCACCCGGCGGCACATCGTCAAAGGCTCCAGCGCACGGCTGCCCTTTGTAGCCCTGAACGAGCACCTGTGCATGCAAGTGGCGCGGCGCGTCATGCCCACGGCCCACACACAAGTCTCCGACGACGGCCAGGCGCTGGTGGTGCACCGCTTTGATGTGGACGACAACGGCCAGCCCCACTGGGGCATGGAAGACTTTTGCAGCTTGCTGGGCCTGCGCCCCGCCGCCAAATACGACACCACTTGGGAACGCATCGCCAAAGCCGTGCGCGACCATGTGCCCGGCACGCAGCGGCTGGAAACCTTTCGCCAGCTGACCACCACCTTGCTGCTGACCTATGCGCTGCGCAACGCCGACTGCCACGCCAAAAACCTGGCCCTGCTCTACACAAGCCGCGCCGACGTGCACCTGTCGCCCACCTACGACATGCTGACCACCAGCGTGTACGCAGGCTTTCAGCACAACCCGCCGGGCATCGAATTCATGGGCAAAAAAACCTGGCTGCCTGGCAAAAACTTGCAGAAGTTCATCGCCGCCACCTTCGGCATCCCACCCAAAGAACAACAACACTTGGTGCAAGCCATCAGCGACGCCGTGGCCGACGTGGGGCGCGAGGTACGACAGGCCATGACCGAGCACCCCGGCTTTGAAGAAGTGGGCAAACGCATGCTGCTGGCTTGGGCAGAGGGGGTGCGAGGTCTGCGCGATGATCGCGTTTACGCCGTGGGCGACTGGGTGGCGGGTGAGGAGTTTGAGGGGATTTCTGCGCCGCCTAAACTCACTGCCGAAAAAAACAAAATTGGCCGCTCCCCCTTGCTGGGTGAGCGGTGACTTGAATCAAGGGGAAACTACATGCCAACGCTGCATTGGGTCGGAAAAGAAAAAGTGGTTAACCACCATCTGGATGTGCCGTTCAGGGTGCTCAACAAGGTGTCGAGTTTTCGTGCCCCAGAAGGATCACCATCCAACAGCACTGACAACCGGATCATCCATGGCGACAACCTGGAAGCCCTGAAAAGTCTGCTGCCTGAGTTTGAGGGCAAGGTGAAGTGCATCTACATCGACCCACCCTACAACACCGGGAATGAAGGCTAGATTTACAACGATGCGGTCAACGACCCCAAGATCAAGCGCTGGCTGGGTCAGGTGGTGGGTAAGGAAGGCGACGATCTGTCGCGGCATGACAAGTGGCTGTGCATGATGTATCCAAGGCTGAAGTTGTTGCACAAACTTCTACATCCCGAAGGAGTTTTGTTTGTAAGTATTGATGACGATGAGGCACATACGCTGCGCCTTATATTGGATGAAATTTTTGGTCGGCATTCAAGATTATCGACATTCGTGTGGCGAACGGATGGAAATTTCGACAATCAGGCAAAGATCAAAAATTGCCATGAGTACATCTATATGTACTCGAAGACACACGGCTGCCAAAAGGTGACATCGTGCTGGTCGCGGTTTATGTCAAAGCCAAGTTCGACAACATACCCGCTCAAGTTTTGAATGCATGGAAGGAAGCCTACGATGACCAAGCCTAAACCGATTGAAATGGATGCCGAAACCGCAGCATTTGCAGAAAGTGTGCGTTTGAGCCTGATGCAGGCCAAGCAGGGCCAAGCCGCACGCACGTATACGCCTGAAGAGCTTCAAACCATCAAGGCCAAACGGGGTCGGCCCACAGGCAGCAAGCAGGCCACCGTGAAAGTACCCACCACGCTGAGACTTGATGAAGCGGCGCTTGAGCGCTGGCGTGCCTCTGGCAAAGGCTGGCAATCAAGAGCCGCCCTTGTACTGGCGCAACACGCGCCGGGTTGAAATCTGTGTCGACAATTTCTAAGCGCCCCACAGTGCGCATGCCCAGCGTGCAAGAGGACAAGGCCATCACCGCCGCAGCCCGCAGCGATCCGGATGCGCAGCCGCTCACGCCCACGCAATTGAAGGCCATGGTCCCGCTCAAAAGTTTGCGTGGCCAGCCATTCGAGCGGGTAAAGGACTGAGCCCTGCTGTAGCCTGACGAGAAACCGCCCGATCGCTCAAGGCAGGCCAGCCCTCAAGCCATCGCCTGCCGCGCATCCTCTGCCAGCAAATCAATCAAGTCCCGCGCAAACGCAGGCAGTTCATCCAGACTGCGCACACAAATCTGCATGGACCGAAAGGCCCACGCATCAGACAGCGGCACCAGGCGGATGGCCATGCTGCGGGCGTGGCGGCGGGCGGCCGATTCGGGCAGCACGCCCACGCCCACACCGGCTTCGATCATGCGGCAGGCCGACTCGAAGCTGCTGACCTGGATGCGCACCTTGAGCGGCTTGTTCAACTGCTCGCACTCTCGGTTGAGGAAGGCGTGCAAGGCGCTGGCTTCGTGCAGGCCCACATGGTCAAACTCCAGCGCGTCAATGAGTGGCATGCTGGGCAGCTCGGCCACGGGGTGCAGATGCGGCACCACCAGCACCAGGCTGTCAGAACGGTAGGGCAAGGTCTGCAGGCTTTCGGTGCGCACCGAGCCGGCCACGATGCCGATGTCGGTCTTGCCGTCGATGACAGCGCGCACGATTTCGTTCGACAGCTTTTCCTGCAGGTCGATGTTCACATCGGGGTGCGTGGCCAGGTAGCGCTTGAGCACCTCGGGCAAGAATTCGCCCAGAGCGGTGGTGTTGGCGTACACGCGCAAGTGGCCTTTGATGCCGCTGGCGTATTCCTGCAGGTCGCCGCGCAGGTGTTCGATCTGGCCCAACACCAGCCGCGCCCGGTGCACAAAAGCCTGGCCCGGCGGCGTGAGCGTGACGCCCTGGCTGTGGCGGTTGAGCAGCTTGGCGCCGATGCTTTCTTCGAGGTTCTTGATGCGCGTGCTGGC
>JBIKRC010000054.1:0-9143 GCA_044349375.1 Limnohabitans sp. | reverse complement strand
GGTATTGGCTGCAAACACGGCCGGGGTGACGGCCACACGGCTGATCGGGGCGAAGTCCTTGAGCGGATCGTAGGGCAGCTTCATCAAGGTCATTTGCTGCACCAGCGCCACGATGCCAAACAACACCGTGTAACCATCGGCCGGGGCCTTGGCCACCAGGTTGTTGCCGATGGTGCCACCCGCGCCGGGCTTGTTCTCGACCACCACGGTTTGCTGCCAGCTCTCTTGCATTTTTTGCGCGACCATGCGGGCCAGCACATCGGTGGTCCCGCCTGCCGGGTAGGGCACGATGAACTTGATGGGCTGGCTCGGGTAAGCCGTCTGGGCTTGGGCCAGGGTGCTGCCTGCACCCATCAGGGCCAAACTGCTGAGCGTGGCCAGGGCCATTCGGCGTGTGACTGTTTTTTTCATGTCTTGTCTCCTCTGTGGTTGGTGGTGAAAAAAGAATCGGGTTGGCTCAGCCGCGTGCTTCGCGCAACATGTTGCGGCCATCGTCGCGCTTGCGTGCGGCGTCGATCACCATGCACTCGGCGGCCAAATGGATGCGGCCCTTTTCGAGCACCTTCATCCCGGTCTTGACACCTTGGCCCTCTTGGTCACCGATCAGATTGGCGGCGGGTACACGCTCGTTGTCAAACATCACATCGCAGGTGTGCGCGCCTTTTTGGCCCCACTTCTTGTCGTTTTTTCCCAAACTGATGCCCCCTTGAATGATGGGGTAGCGGATGCCCAGCAGCTCGGTGACACGGGTTTTCATGCCAGGTTCAGTTCAGCGTGATCTTGGCGTCGCGGATGATGCGGGCGTAAATGTCGGCATCGGACTTGACGACCTTGGCAAAGTTGTCGATGGTCTCTCCGCCAGGGATCAGGCCCATGGCTTCGATCTTCTCGCGCACATCGGGCAGCTTGAGAATGCGCTGGGTTTCAGCCGAGAATTTGTCGGCCACCGGCTTGGGCGTGGCTGCGGGCAAGAACAGACCGAACCAGCCCATGGGCTCGTAGGAGTTAAGGCCCTGCTCTTTGAGCGTGGGCACATTGGGCAGCCACGACAGACGCTCGGTGCCCGTCACGCCCAGCAGCTTGAACTTGGGCAGGTGTTGTTTGGAAGATCCTGCATCAAAGAATGCAGAAGACAACTGCCCCCCCATCATGGCGGTCACCAGCGGTGCGCCGCCCTGGTAGGGCACATGCGTCAGGTCCAAGCCCGACTGCAGGTTGAGCAATGCGCCTTGCAGGTGCGCCGAGGTGCCGGGGCCATAGGAGCCAATGCTGTGCTTGCCGGGCTCGGCTTTTACCAGCTTGATGAATTCAGGCAGGTTGTTGATGGGCAACGTGGGTGCCGCAGCCAACACGCTGGGGCTGATGGCCACGCGGCTGATCGGCGCAAAGTCCTTGATCGGGTCGTAGGGCAGCTTCATCAAGGTCATTTGCTGGACCAGCGCCACAATGCCAAACAACACCGTGTGGCCATCGGCCGGGGCCTTGGCCACCAGGTTGTTGCCGATGGTGCCGCCCGCGCCGGGCTTGTTTTCAACCACCACCGTCTGCTGCCAACTCTCTTGCATTTTTTGCGCGACCATGCGGGCCAGTACGTCGGTGGCACCCCCGGCAGGGTAAGGCACGATGAACTTGATGGGCTGGCTCGGGTAGGCGGTTTGCGCCAGCGCACTGCCTGCCCCCAGCAAGGCCAAACTGCTCATCGTGGCCAGGGCCATGCGACGGGTGAATGTTCTTTTCATTGAATGTCTCCTCGGTGGTGTTGTGGTGGAAAAAGTATCGGGTTGGCTCAGCCGCGTGCCTCACGCACCATGTTGCGGCCAATGATGATTTGTTGTATCTGGGTCGTACCCTCATACAGGCGAAACAAACGCACATCGCGGTAAAAGCGCTCGATGCCGTACTCGGCCAAATAACCGGCTCCGCCCAAGATTTGCACCGCACGGTCGGCCACGCGGCCACACATCTCGGACGCGAACATCTTGCAGCACGAGGCCTCGGTCGACACGTTGCGGCCTTCGTCGCGTTTGCGGGCGGCATCGATCACCATGCACTCGGCCGCGTACAGCTCGGCCTTGCTGTCGGCCAACATGGCCTGCACCAGCTGAAACTCGGCAATCGGCTGACCGAACTGCTTGCGGTCGATGGCGTAGCGCAAAGCGTCATCGAGGATGCGCTGGGCCACACCCACGCACACGGCGGCCAAATGGATGCGGCCTTTTTCGAGCACCTTCATCGCGGTCTTGAAGCCCTGGCCCTCTTGGTGACCGATCAGGTTGGCGGCAGGCACACGCACGTTGTCAAACATCACGTCGCAGGTGTGCGCGCCTTTTTGGCCCATCTTCTTGTCGTTTTTGCCCAAGCTGATGCCCGGCGATTGGGCATCCACGATGAAGGCCGACACACCGCCCGCGCCCTTGTCGGCCGGGTTGGTGCGCGCCATGAGTGTGAAAATTTTGGAATGCGGCGCGTTGGTGATGTAGCGCTTGGTGCCGTTGACGATGTAGTGGTCGCCCTCACTGTCCGTGCCCCGGATGGCCGTGGTGCGCAGCGATGCTGCGTCCGAGCCCGCTTCGGGTTCGGTCAGCGCAAACGAGGACGACAACTCGCCCGTGGCCAGCTTGGGCAGGTAGTAGGCTTTTTGTTCTTCGGTGCCGTCCATCAAGATGCCCTGCGAGCCAATGCCCACCGTGGTGCCGATCACCGAGCGGAAAGCGGGCGAGGTCTTGCACAGCTCAAACAACAGGCGCGACTCTTCTTCCATGGTCAGCTCCAGGCCGCCATAAGACTCGGGGATGGTCAGACCAAACAGGCCCATCTCGCGCATCTCTTGCACGATGGCTGGCGGGATCTCGTCGGTCTCGGCGACTTCGTTCTCGGCAGGCACCAAGCGCTCGCGCACAAAACGGCGCACGGAGTCGAGCAGGGCTTCAAAGGTTTCGGGGTCACGGATCATGGTGAATGCGGGGAGTTTTTTACAAGGTTTCAAAAGTGCCGAGGATGGCGGTGGACTGGCTCGACAGCGTGCCGCCGTTGCCGTGGGCCAGCGCGGTCTGCACGCCGGGCACTTGGCGCTCGCCGCCTTCGCCGCGCAACTGGCGCACGGCTTCGATCACGGTGAAGATGCCGTACATGCCCGGGTGCGTGCACGACAGGCCACCGCCGTTGGTGTTGACCGGCAGGTGGCCACCGGGCGCGATGCCACCGCCCTCCACAAAGGCACCGGCTTCGCCTTTTTTGCAAAAGCCCAGGTCTTCCAGAAACAGCAAGGTGTTGATGGTGAAGGCGTCATACAGCTGCACCACGCCCATGTCGGCAGGCGTGAGGCCCGCCATGGCAAAGGCTTCGCGGCCGGACTGGCTAGCGGCCGTGACGGTGAGGTCGTGCATGGCCGAAATCTGGCGGTTCCAATTGGCGGTGGCGTTGCCCAGCACGTAGACCGGCTTTTTGGGCAGATCACGCGCACGGTCGGCGCGCACGAGCACAAAGGCACCGCCGCCGTCGGTGACCAGGCAGCAATCGCGCACGGACAGTGGGTCGGACACCATGCGGGCCTTGAGCACATCGTCGATCGACAGCGGATCGCGCATGAAGGCTTCGGGGTTGCGTTGCGCCCAGGCGCGTGCGGCCACGGCCACTTCGGCCAGCTGGCGGCGGGTGGTGCCGTACTGGTGCATGTGCCGACGCGTGGCCAGCGCGTAAGCGCTCAGCGGCTGCATCGGGGCGTAGGGGGTTTCGTAAGGCTGCGGGTCCATCACGCGGCGCGCCTGCGCGATCTCGGTGCGGCCAAAGGTGGAGGTGCGCTGCGTGCTGCCGTAGCAGACCAGCACCGCGTTGCACTGGCCCGACTGCAAGGCCATCATGGCGGGCAAGATGTGCGCCACAAAGCTGGAGCCGCCGAGCATGGTGCCGTTGATGTAACGGGGGTTGATGCCCAAATACTCGGTCACGGGCATGGGCCACATGGTAGACAGCACACTGGCGGTGCACAGGCCGTCGATGTCGCTCATCTTCAGGCCAGCATCGGCCACGGCTGCGCGCGCGGCGCGGGCCAGCACTTCCATCTCGGTGAAGCCCGTGGCCTCGCCGCAACCGAAAGTGGCCACGCCCGCGATAGCTGCGCTGCCGCGCAAGGCTTTCAGGCCCTTAGACGAATGTACCGCCGCCGATGCGGCTGGGCCACGGGGCACGGGCTTGGCCGCTGTTGCCGCTGCTGCCGCAGAGCTGACCGGGTCAAACACCACCATGCCTTGGCCCTTGTCGACCACCACACGGGCCTGCACACGCTGGCCCACCTGCGCGGCGTCGACGGAGTCCATGTCCACGCGGCTCATCAAACGCACGCCTTCGTCCAGGTCAATCAGGCAAACGTTGTAGTCGCCACCCGCGTCGGGCTTGCGGCGCACGGTGGTCACGGAATACACCGAGCCCAAGCCCGTGGGGGCCACCAGCGCGAGGTCGTCGCTGCCGCAATGCGGGCAGACCTCACGCGGGAAGTAAATGTGTTGGTCACAGCCCTTGCAATGCTGGACCATGAAGCGGCCTTCATCGAGGGCGGCTTGGTGCTGCGCGAGCACCCCTTTTGCGTTTTCGCTCATCGTGTTGTCCTCAGATCGGGTCCCAGCTGAACACATCGCCCGAACGCTCCAGGTCAAAGAAGCTGGACTTGAGGGCGGGCATGGCTTGGTCCAGCACCGACTGCGGCGTCCAGCCCTCGCTTCGGTGCACCGAGCGGATGGGGCGCGGCTGGCTCATCAAGAAGATCTCGTTGTTGCGCACGGCAAAAACCTGCGCATTCACATGGGCCGAGGCGTCGCTGGCCAGGGCCACGGCCATGGGCGCGATCTTGGCGGGCGTCATCTGCTTGATGCGCTCCACGCGGGCCTGCTCTTCGGGTGTCTCGGTCGGGATCGAGCCGATCATGCGGCTCCAGGCAAAGGGCGAGATGCAGTTGGAGCGCACCTTGAACTTTTGCATGTCGAGCGCGATCGACTTGGACAGCGCCGTCACGCCCAGCTTGGCCGCCGAGTAGTTGGCCTGACCAAAGTTGCCCACCAGCCCCGAGGTGGACGTCATGTGGATGTAGTTGCCGCTTTCTTGCTCCTTGAAGTGCGGGGCGGCGGCGCGGCTGACGTAAAACGCGCCATACAGGTGCACCTTGAGCACCGCGTCCCACTCGTCCATGCTCATCTTGTGGAAGAAGCGGTCGCGCAAAATGCCCGCGTTGTTGACCACCACGTCGATGCGGCCAAAGCTGTCGATGGCCGTCTGAATGATGCGGGCTGCGCCTGTGGCATCAGACACGCTGTCGGTATTGGCCGCGGCCTGACCACCCAAGGCTTTGATTTCGTCCACCACTTTTTGCGCGGGGCCTGCATCCTGGCCTTCGCCCGAGACGGACGCACCGATGTCATTGACCACCACCTTGGCGCCCTCACGCGCCATGGCCAGCGCGATGTCGCGGCCAATGCCGCCACCTGCGCCCGTGACCACCACGACTTTGTCTTGAACCAATCCTGTTTTGCCCATTTTTTTTCTCCTTCAGGTCATGGGGTGATCGTCTGGCAAGCCAGCGTCACCCCACTGGGGGTTGATGTATCTTGCGGCGTTCAGTGATTCTGAACAATCTTCGAATGCTGAACCGGGTCTTTCGGATTGCCGAACTCAGGGATTGCCCTTGGTTTCGGGCCTGTCCATGCGTCTGCATGACTGTGTTTTGTAGGAGCCCACCCCGTGGGCGGTGGGCGTGGAACACGCCCCGCAAGCTTTCGCCCACAGGGTGGGCTCCTACAAAGAAGTTGCTTGTCAAGCTTGGTCCTGCGCTGGCCACGCAAACAAGGGCGGTTGTTTGTTGAGAAACCGCTCCACGGCTTCGCGGTGTTGGGCGGTGCCAGCGGCCAGAGACTGGGCCTGCGCTTCGGCGCTCAGCATGTCTTGCAGGCCGCCGCCCAAGGCGTTGTTCAGGCTGCGCTTGATCAAAGCCACGGCAGCAGGCGATGCGCCCACAAAGCTGCGCGCCAGAGCCTGCGCACGGGGCAGCAGTTGGTCCGGCGCGTGCAGCTCCATCACGATGCCCAGTCGCAAGGCCTCTTGCGCGTCGATGTCGCGGGCTGAGAGCATGATTTCTTTGGCGCGCTGTACGCCCACCACGCGGGGCAGTGTGTAGAGCGCGCCCACGTCGGGCACCAGGCCGACCTTGAGGAAGGACATGTTGAACCAGGTACGCGGCGTGGCCAGCACGAAGTCGGCCGACAGCGCCAGGCTGAAGCCCGCACCTGCCGCTGCGCCATCGACCGCTGCGATCACCGGGCGGTCGAGCGTCAGCAGCAGCTGCACCCACTCGTGCAGGGTCTGCATGCGCCCGAGCCAGCCGCTGTTGTCCAAGTTGGCGGTCGCGATGTTTTTCAGGTCACCGCCCGAGCAAAAATGCCCGCCTGCGCCAGTGAGGATCACGGCGCGGATGGACTTGTCGTGCTGGATATGTTGCAAGGCCACCGCCAGCTCGTCGCGCATGGCGGGCTCGAGTGCGTTGCGTTTGCTGGGGCTGTCAAAGGTGATGGTGGCGACCTGATCGGTCACATCGAACTGCAGCAAAGAGGGTGAGCTTTTGGAGGGGATGATCATGAGAGGCTTCCTGAATAGTCGCGGCCACCGGCCAAGGAACTGCCACCGTCCACCGCCAGGATGGCGCCGGTGACAAATGCGGCGTGCTGTGAAGCCAAAAACAGCGCCATGTCGGCGATTTCTTCCACCCTGCCCATACGCTGCAGGGGCACGGACTGCGTCATGCGATGCAGCGCTTCGGGCGTGGGTGCCAAGCGGCGAATGCCTTCGGTGTCACCGATCGGGCCGGGCACAATGGAATTCACGCGCACGCCTTCGGGGCCCCACTCCATGGCCAGCACGCGGGTGAGCATGTCCACGCCCGCCTTGGCGGCGCACACATGGGCCTGGAACTTGGTGGGGTTGAAGGCCTGCGGTGCCGAGATGTTGATGACGCAGGCACCCGGGCGGCGCAGGTGTTCGTAGCCTGCACGCAGCACATGGAAGGTACCGTTCAAATCAATGTCCACCACCGTCTTGAAACCGTTGGCCGACATGCCCAAAGCGGGAGCCAAAAAGTTGCCCGCCGCGCCCGACACCAGCACATCGAACGGGCCGATGGCGTCACGCGCCTGCTGCAGCACAGCGGCAATGCCGGGGGCGTCGCGCACATCGGCGCTGTAACCCTCAACCTGCGTGCCGTGTTGGCGCAACTGCTCGACGGCTTGGGCCACGCGCTCGGCGTTGCGGCTGGCAATCGCCACCTTGGCCCCGGCCTGCGCAAACGCGGTGGCAATGCCCAGGTTGATGCCGCTGCTGCCACCGGCCACAAACACCGACTGGCCTTTGAAACTCAAGGGGATGCGCATGGGTTCTCCTGTTGATTTGGCTCTGTGAAGTTTTCCGTTGAAAGCCTGCGGTTTGTCTTTTGTAGGTCGGTGCCTTCAGGTCCGACATCTTCGGTGCGCCACCGCTTCATGAATAAGTCGCTTCGCGAAAAGATGGCTGTCGGACCATAAAGGCCCGACCTACGAGGAAAAACTGACATTCGCAACGTCCTGTTGAACATCATGACGCTTGATTCATCGCATGGATTGCGGCCAGGCGGGCGCGTTCTTGCTCTTGCAACTGTCGCCAGAGGATCTTTCCGGTGCCCGACTTGGGCAGGGTGTCCACAAAGCGCACGATGCGCGGGGTTTTGTAGGCGGCCATGTGCTCACGGCTCCAGTCGATGACGTCTTGCTCGGTGATTTGGCCTTGGAAAGCAGGCTTGAGCACCAAGAGCGCCATCACGTTTTCGCCACGCTTGTCGTCGGGCACAGCGATCACGCAGGCCTCGTGCACCGCCGGGTGTTCGTACAAGGTGTTTTCCACCTCGGCGGGCCAAACCTTGAAGCCCGAGACGTTGACCATGCGCTTGAGGCGGTCGCGCATGAAGAAGTAGCCCTCTTCGTCCACACTGGCCAAGTCGCCTGTGCGGAAAAAGGTTTGGCCATCCAGCTCAAAAAATGCGGACTGGTTGGCCTGCTCGTTTTGCCAATAGCCGCGCATCAGTTGCGCGCCACGCGTGACCAATTCACCCACCTCGCCGACGGGCAACTCGCGCAGAGTTTCAGGGTCCACAATGCGCGCGTCCACGCCAGGGGTGATGACGCCCAGACACTGGCGCTTGCCGCGTGCCGGGGGATTGCACATCAAAAATGAGGCGGTCTCGGTCATGCCGTAGGCCTCGTTGTAGGCGATGCCAAAACGTGTTTGCAGCAAATTGGCCACCGTCTCCGGCATGGCCGCGCCGCCACCCGCCAAGGTCGACAAGCTGCTCAGGTCTCGCTGCGCTGCCGCCGGGCTGGCAAAGAAGTCGATCAGCATGGCGGGGGGCGCCGACCAGGTCGTGACGCGGTGCTGCTCGATCAGCCGTGCCGCTGACGCCGCGTGCCAACGCGGCAACATGACCACGGTGGCCCCCAGCGTGATCGGAACATTGAGGCCGCCCTGCATGCCCAGCATGTGGAACAAAGGCGCGACGGCCAAAAACACCGAGTCCATGTGCATGCTGCGCCAGACCTGCGCAGCCATGTTGGACGCCAGCACCGTGGCATGGGTGTGCATGCAGCCCTTGGGGTGGCCGGTAGTGCCCGAGGTGTAGGGCAGCACACACAGGTCGTCGCTGTGGGGGTGCTCTGCGGGCGCGGGCAAGGCCTGTGCAATGGCGTCTTCGAGCCCATGCAGGCCCGGGGCATCGGGCCACTGGCGCGGCGCGAGCACCACATCAGGCACCTCATCCGGCACTTCGTCGCTGACGGGCTGCGCGGGCAGGCCTTCTGAATACGCATGCACCAGCACGGCTTGCAGGGCATCCGGGTCGCCAGCTTGCAGCAAAAGCATGACCTGCGGCAACAACTCTTGCGCCACCATGGCCACGCGTGCGCCGCTGTCTTGCAGGTAGTAGCGGATTTCGCTCTGCGTGCACATGGCATTGACCGGCACCACCACGGCCCCGGCGCGCATGATGCCGTAATAGGCCGCCACGTATTGTGGGCAGTTTTGGCTCATCAACAAGACCCGGTCGCCGCGCTGCACACCCAGGCGCTGCACAAGGTAAC
>JBIKRC010000053.1:0-9173 GCA_044349375.1 Limnohabitans sp. | reverse complement strand
CCATCACGCGCCCGCCGTGCACGCCCGCGCCCGGCCCCATGTCGATCACATGGTCGGCCACGCGGATCATGTCTTCGTCGTGCTCGACCACCAGCACGCTGTTGCCGATGTCGCGCAGGTGTTGCAGGGTGCTGATCAGGCGGTCGTTGTCGCGCTGGTGCAGGCCGATGCTGGGCTCGTCCAGCACGTACATCACGCCCGTGAGGCCTGAGCCGATTTGGCTGGCGAGCCGAATGCGTTGCGACTCGCCGCCCGAGAGCGTGTCGGCGCTGCGGTCCAAGCTCAAATAGTTCAGGCCCACGTCGTTGAGGAACTTCAGGCGCAGCGCGATCTCGCGCACCACTTTGTCGGCGATCTCGGCCTTGGCCCCGTGCATTTTCAGGCCCTGAAAATACTGCTGCGACTCGCCCAGGGTGATGTGGCTGATCTCGTAAATGGCGCGGGCTTGTGCGCCTTCGCCAATCCGCACATGGCGCGCCTCGCGCCGCAGACGCGTGCCGTGACAGCTGGTGCAAGCCTGCATGTTGCGGTAACGCGCCAAGTCTTCGCGCACCACGGCCGAGTCGGTCTCGCGGTAGCGACGCGTCATGTTGGGGATGATCCCTTCAAACGGGTGCTTCTTGCTGACCTTCTTGCCTTGCGAGGCCCCCGACTCCATGGTGTAGCTGAACTTGATTTCCTCCAGCCCCGAGCCGTGCAACAAGACTTGCTGATGGATGGGGGCTAGTTTCTCGAAAGGCGCTTCGATGTCGAACTGGTAATGCTTGGCCAAGCTTTCGAGCATGCTGAAGTAAAACCCGTTGCGCCGGTCCCAGCCCTTGATGGCACCACTGGCCAAACTGAGCGAAGGAAAGGCGACGACCCGATCCGGGTCAAAAAACGCCATGCTGCCAATGCCGTCGCAAGTGGGGCAAGCGCCCATGGGCGAGTTGAACGAGAACAGACGCGGCTCGAGCTCACTGATGGAATAGGTGCACACCGGGCAAGAGAACTTGGCGTTGAACAGGTGTTCTTTGCCTGTGTCCATCTCTAGCGCCACCGCGCGGTGCTCTGCCAGTTGCAGCGCGGCTTCAAAGCTCTCGGCCAGGCGCTGGCGCAGGGCGTCGCGTGCTTTCGCGTCTTCTTCTGACCTGACTTTGATGCGGTCCACCACCACATCAATATTGTGTTTCTCGGTTTTTTTGAGCGTGGGCAGGTCTTCCACTTCCACCGTCTGGCCATTGATGCGAAAGCGCACATAGCCCAGGGCCTGCATCTGCTCAAAGACTTTTTCAAACTCGCCTTTTTTCTCGCGGGCAATGGGTGCCAATATCATCAGCTTGGTGTCTTCGGGCAGGGCCAGCACCGCGTCCACCATTTGGCTGACGGTCTGCGCTTGCAAAGGTAAATTGTGGTCGGGGCAATAGGGCGTGCCAGCTCGGGCAAACAGCAGGCGCAGGTAGTCGTGGATCTCGGTCACGGTGCCCACAGTCGAGCGCGGGTTGTGGCTGGTGGCTTTTTGCTCGATGGAAATCGCGGGCGACAGGCCTTCGATCAAATCCACATCTGGCTTGTCCATCAGCTGCAAAAACTGCCGGGCATAGGCCGACAGGCTTTCTACGTAGCGGCGCTGGCCCTCGGCGTACAGCGTGTCAAAAGCCAGGCTCGACTTGCCCGAACCCGACAGCCCGGTGATCACCACCAGTTGGTTGCGCGGGATGTCGAGGTCGATGTTTTTGAGGTTGTGGGTGCGCGCCCCGCGCACGCTGATGTGGGTTTGCCGCAGCGCTGAGGCCAGATACCGCGAGGGTTCGGGTTCGTCAGGCAAGAGAGGGGAGTCAGCAAGTTTCACGGTGGCGGTCAGATCGGCAAAACCTTTGATTATCCCCGCTGGGGCATTGACAGGCACTCGGTGCCGTCAATCAAGGACAATCGCATGCTTCATTCCCCCTGTTTTAGGCTTTGTGTGGCCGACCTTTCGCAGACATCTTCTGACTTGAACATGACGCCCACTGAGCGGCGCGCCAGTGCTTCGCTGGGGGGTATTTTTGCTTTGCGCATGCTGGGGTTGTTCCTGGTTTTGCCGGTGTTCGCCCTGGAAGCACGCCGATACCCTGGGGGCGAAGACCCCCTTTGGCTGGGGCTGGCCATGGGCATATACGGGCTGACGCAAGGCCTGTTGCAGTTGCCGTTTGGCATGGCTTCGGACCGTTTTGGGCGCAAGCGGGTGATCGTGCTGGGCCTGATCGTTTTTGCCTTGGGCAGTTTTTGGGCGGCTGCAGCCACCGATCTGACGCACCTGCTGTTGGGGCGCAGTTTGCAAGGGGCAGGGGCCGTGTCGGCGGCGGTGACCGCCATGTTGGCCGATTTGACGCGGGACGAGGTGCGCACCCGGGCCATGGCCTGGTTGGGCAGCACCATCGCGATGATGTTTGCATTGTCTTTGGTGGTGGCCCCTGTGCTGACGGTCTGGATTGGCTTTTCGGGGCTGTTCTGGTTGACCGGGGCGCTGGCGCTGCTGGGCGTGGGAGTGGTGATCTGGTGGGTACCGCCTGCACTGCCGCCTGCGACGGGAGAAGGGCGTGGGCGGCTGACCGATGTGCTGGCCCATGCCGACTTGATGCGCCTGAATTTTGGGGTGTTTGTGTTGCACGCGGTGCAATTGGCCATGTGGGTGGCGGTGCCGTCCTTGCTGGTGCA
The DNA here is from genome assembly GCA_044349375.1 of Limnohabitans sp. Taxonomy (GTDB): domain Bacteria; phylum Pseudomonadota; class Gammaproteobacteria; order Burkholderiales; family Burkholderiaceae_C; genus Limnohabitans_A. The sequence continues at coordinate 6,494 of JBIKRC010000053.1, read as the reverse complement.
GGCGGGCCTGAACAAAGCGCTGCATTGGCAGTTGTATTTGCCAGTGGTGGTTCTGTCCTTGTTGTTTTTAGGCGTGGTGTTGGCCATGGAACGCCGAGGGCACTTGAAAAAAATGTTTCTGCTCTCCATTGGCCTGATCGCTTTGGTGCAGATGGGTTTGCTGGTGCAGTCGCTGGGCACGCCCAGCCTCGGCGGTCTGGCTTTCTTGTTGCTGGTGTTTTTCTGCGGCTTCAATGCGCTGGAGGCGACCCTGCCCAGCCTGGCCTCGCTCATCGCACCTCAGGCCATGCGTGGTGCGGCCCTGGGGGTTTACAACACCTTGCAGTCTTTGGGCTTTTTTGTGGGCGGTCTGGTGGGCGGCTGGGTGGTCAAGTCCTGGGGCAGTCCGGTGCTGTTTTTGAGCTGTGGCGCGGCCATGCTGCTGTGGTTGCTGCTGGCCTTGCCCATGCGAAACCCCGTTCGGGGTGTGCCTGTGGTGCAGACCTGATGAGTCAGTGGGGGGTGGGGCATGAGGCCAACTTTCGGGCCTTGGCCTGGGGGCGATTGACCGCCTGAGATTGGCCGCATAATTGGGCATCATCGAGGAGTTTTCATGGCATCCGTCAACAAAGTCATCATCGTCGGCAACCTGGGTGCCGACCCCGAAACCCGTTATTTGCCTTCGGGCGATGCGGTCACCAGCATCCGAGTGGCCACCACCGACCGCTACAAAGACAAGCAGTCGGGTGAGATGAAAGAGGCCACCGAGTGGCACAGCATCAGCTTTTTTGCCAAGTTGGCCGAGATCGCAGGCCAGTACCTGCGCAAGGGCAGCCAGGTGTACGTTGAGGGCAGCCTGCGTACCCGCAAATACACCGACAAAAATGGCGTAGAAAAATACGCTACAGACATCCGCGCCGACAGCATGCAGATGCTGGGAAGTCGCCAGGGCATGGGCGGTCCGTCCGAAGATGGCGGTGGCGGTGGCGGTGGCGGTGGAGGTGGAGGTGGAGGTTATGCGCCTCGCCAGGCCCCTGCGCGTCCAGCGGTTGCGCCCGCACAGCGCCCACCCTCTGCAGCCAAGCCAGCGGCCAGCAATTTCGACGACATGGATGACGACATTCCGTTTTAACATCCGGCCGCTATGCCTGTTGCGAATCTGTATTAAAACCCGTGGCTCACCCCACGGGTTTTTTTAACGACCCAATTCCCCCATGACCGAACGACCTTCCGCTTCTTCGTCGCAGCATCTGTGTTTTTCCTGGGTTGCCTGGGTTACCTGGCTGTTGGTCAAGCTGCGAGTTCTGATACGGGTGCAACTTTTGCTACTCAAAGGGCATGTCAGCCAAGGGCTGCGCAAGGGTCTGGGGTCAGGCTAAAGTCCAGACGTCAATCTCTTTTTCAAAGATACCCATGGACTTGCAACTCAAAAATAAAACCGCCTTGGTCACCGGAGCCAGCGTGGGCATCGGGCGCGGCATTGCCAAAGCCCTGGCCGCTGAAGGCGTGCGTGTGGCCGTGTCGGCGCGCCGCGTCGACAAGCTCCATGAACTGGCCGCCGAGATTGTGGCGTCAGGTGGCCATGCGCCCGTGGTCATCGAGTCAGACCTTTACGCCGAAGACGCGGCCAAGCGCTTGACCGATGCGGCCTTGGCCGGTTTGGGCAGTGTGGACATTTTGGTGAACAACGCCGGAGGATCGCGCAGTTTCAAGGAATTGCATGTGAGCGAAGAGGCCTGGCAAGAAGCCATCACCTTGAACTTTCACCGTCCACGCCAAGTGGCCGATGCCTTGATTGACCAGATGATTGAGCGCAACTGGGGCCGCATCATCAACATCACCGGCAAGAGCGAGCCCGAGCACACCAATGGCGCGTTTTGCGCCAAGGCGGGCATGCACAGCTGGGCCAAAGGTTTGTCGCGCATGGTCGGAAAACACGGCGTGACGGTCAACTGTGTGCCACCTGGACGAATCCATTCAGAGCAGATCTTTCGCAATTACACGCCCGAATACCGCCAGTGGCAGTGCGACAACGAGATCCCCATGGGCCGCTATGGCGAGCCCGAAGACATGGCCAATTTGGTCACCTTCTTGGCATCGCCCTTGGCCAGTTACATCACCGGCGCGGTGATTCCGGTGGATGGTGGTTTGCGCAAATACCAGTTCTGATCCAGCTTGGGCACAGTGCCCTGAAAGTATCTATGACCGTGGATGTTTTGGTGATTGGCGGCGGCAACGCGGCCCTGTGTGCGGCGCTCATGGCCCGTGAAGCCGGTGCCAGCGTGGTGCTGCTCGAATCGGCACCACGCGAGTGGCGCGGCGGCAACTCGGGCCACACGCGCAATTTGCGCTGCATGCACGATGCGCCGCAAGACGTGTTGGTCGATGCCTACCCGGAAGAAGAGTTTTGGCAAGACTTGCTCAAAGTCACCGGCGGTTTGACCGACGAGCATTTGGCCCGTCTGGCCATTCGCCACTCGGCCACATGCAGACCCTGGATGGTCAAGCATGGCGTGCGCTTTCAGCCGTCTTTGTCTGGGGCTTTGCACACGGCCCGCACCAACGCGTTTTTCATGGGCGGGGGCAAGGCCTTGGTCAATGCCTTTTACCGCAGCGCCGAAAAGCTGGGCGTGCAGATCCACTACAACGCCGAGGTGGACACCGTCGAATTGGACGAAGGCCGTTTTGTCGCCGCGTCGGTCATGCACAAACTGGCCGATGGCAGCGTGCGCCGCGAACGCATCGAGGCCCGCACCTGTGTGTTGGCCGCAGGCGGGTTTGAGTCCAACCGCGAGTGGTTGCGCGAAGCTTGGGGCCAAAACGAACGCGGCGAATACCCGGCAGACCAGTTTTTGATTCGCGGCACGCGTTACAACCAAGGGGTCTTGCTCAAACACATGCTGGAGCAGGGTGCTGACCGCATTGGCGACCCCACGCAGGCGCACATGGTGGCCATCGATGCGCGTGCGCCTTTGTACGACGGTGGCATTTGCACCCGCATCGACTGCGTGTCCTTGGGCGTGGTGGTCAACCGAGAAGCCCGGCGTTTTTACGACGAAGGCGAAGACTTCTGGCCCAAGCGCTACGCTATTTGGGGCCGTTTGGTGGCGCAGCAACCGGGACAGGTGGCCTATTCCATCATCGATGCCAAGGCGGTGGGCCGTTTCATGCCGCCGGTGTTTGAAGGCACGAAGGCGGACAGCCTGCCTGAGTTGGCCCGCAAGCTGGGTCTCGATGAAGCGACTTTCATGCAAACCCTGAACGATTACAACGCCGCTTGCCGCGAAGGCAAGTTTGACCACACGGCGCTGGACGACTGCCACACCGAAGGGGTCACGCCCGTCAAAACCCACTGGGCCAGGCCGCTGGACATTGCGCCTTTTTACGCCTATGCCGTCAGACCCGGCGTGACCTTCACCTATTTGGGATTGAAAACCGATGAAACCACCGCTGTGCGATTCAAAGACCAGCCCAGCCCCAACCTGTTTGTGGCGGGCGAAATGATGGCGGGCAACGTGCTGGGCAAGGGCTACACGGCCGGGGTGGGCATGACGATAGGCACGGCCTTTGGCCGCATCGCGGGCGAACAGGCGGCCAAAGCGGTCATGGCCCAGAAGGAAGGAGCTTCCCATGCAAACGCTTGAAGCCCTGACCCAGGATGCCCGCGCGCTAGCGCGTGGCGAGATGACGGCGCCCGAAGCCGAAGTGGCTCGGCAAATGCAAATTTGCAACGGTTGCCGCTACTGCGAAGGCTTTTGTGCCGTGTTCCCGGCCATGACGCGCCGCTTGGAGTTCGGCAAGGCCGACATTCATTACATGGCCAACCTGTGCCACAACTGCGGGGCGTGTTTGCACGCTTGCCAGTACGCGCCACCCCACGACTTTGCCATCAATGTGCCCAAGGCCATGGCCCAGGTACGTGGCCAGACCTATGCCGACTACGCCTGGCCGCCGGCTCTTGGGGCTTTGTACAAGCGCAACGGCCTGACCTTGTCGGTGGCCTTGGCGTTTGGATTGGCCTTGTTTTTGGCGCTGGCTATGTTGCGTCAAGGCACGTTGTGGGGCGTGCCCGTGGCCGGTGGTTTTTATGCTGTGTTCCCCCATAACCTGATGGTGAGCCTGTTTGCGCCCATCTTCTTGTTTGCCGTGCTGGCGCTGGCGATGGGGGTGATGCGTTTTTGGCGCGAGGTGACGCCCGCCACCAGCGGTGCTGGTTTGACCTCCCCTGCGGCCGCTGAGGCGGCAAACGCTGCGCTGCAATTGAAGTACTTGGACGGTGGACATGGCGAGGGCTGCCACAACGAAGACGATGCGTGGACGCATGCCCGCAAGCGCTACCACCACCTGACGTTTTACGGCTTCATGTTGTGCTTTGCTGCCACCAGCGTGGCCACGCTGTACCACTATGTGTTGGGCTGGCCTGCGCCTTACGACCTGACGACTTTGCCCAAGTTGCTGGGCGTGATTGGTGGTGTGAGCCTGACGGTGGGTACGGCCGGTTTGTGGCGCTTGAACCTGCGCCGCCACCCGGACCACGGCGATGCGGCGCAAAAGCCCATGGACCGGGGTTTCATCGCCTTATTGTTTTTGGTCAGTGTGACGGGTTTGCTCTTGTGGCTGCTGGGCCAAACGGCGGCCATGCCTTTGATGTTGGCGGTGCATCTGGGCGCGGTGATGGCCTTGTTCCTGACTTTGCCTTACGGAAAATTCGCGCACGGCATTTTCCGCTCAGCGGCCTTGCTGCGCTTTGCCATCGAAAAGCGGCAGCCCAATCGGCTGGGTCTGGGCGGCGATTGAATCAAAAGGGTAAACCCTCATTCATGGCGGGGTGATTTTCGGCACAGAATGGGGCTTGCCTTCTTTGAGATGGCTTTTTCCTTTTTTGATGGTTTTGCCAGGAGTCATTCATGCGTTTTCCGGTGATCAAAAGTTTGTTGACGGTTTCCACTTTGGTGGCTTTGGCCTGTGCCCCCGCCTTGGCGCAGGACAAGGTCAAAATCGGTTTTGTCAGTACCCTTTCAGGCCCTTCGGCGGCTTTGGGCGTGGACATTCGCGATGCCTTCATGCTGGCCGTCAAACTCAACGGTGGAAAGCTTGGCGGGTTGAACGCTGATGTGTCGATCTCGGACGACCAGTTCAAACCCGACGTGGGCAAGCAGTTGTTCGAGCGCTATGTCAAACGCGACAAGGTCGACTTTTTGACCGGCGTGGTGTTTTCCAACATCATGCTCGCGGGTTTGCCTGAGGCCGTGAACGCCAAAACGATTTACCTCAGCCCCAATGCGGCACCCTCGCCGATTGCAGGCGCGCAGTGCACGCCTTATTTCTTTGCTGTGTCTTGGCCCAACGATGCGTACCACGAGGCTGCAGGCCAATACGCCACCAACCTCAAAGTGAAGTCGGCTTATTTGCTGGCCCCCAACTACCAAGCGGGCAAGGATTCGTTGGCCGGCTTCAAGCGTTTTTACAAAGGCAATATATCGGGCGAGGTCTACACCAAGCTTGGCGAGCTGGATTATTCGGCCGAATTGGCGGCCATCCGCGCGGCCAAGCCCGAAGTGGTCTACACTTTCTTGCCCGGTGGCATGGGCATCAACTTCATCAAGCAGTTCATGGCCGCTGGCCTGAACAAAGACACCCGCCTGATTCAGCCCGGCTTCGGCGCTGACCAAGACGTCATCCGTGCGGTGGGCAACGACATGTTGGGCGTGTTTGACACCGCGCATTGGGGCCTGGACTTGCCCAACGAAGCCAACAAGAAATTTGTGGCCGAGTTCGAAAAAGAATACAAGCGATTGCCCACCATCTACGCTGCCCAGGGCTACGACACGGCTTTGCTGATCGATGCCGCTGTGCGTGCGGCCAACGGCAAGATCGACGACAAAGAGGCCTTGATCAAGACCCTCAAGACGGTCAAGTTCAATTCGGTGCGGGGCGATTTCCGGTTCAACACCAACCAGTACCCGATCCAGAACTATTACCTGCGCGAGATCGTCAAGGACGGTCAGGGCCGTCTGGTCAACCGCATCGTGGGCCAACCTTTGCTGGCCAACCATGGTGACGCCTACGTCAAAGACTGCCCCATGAAGTAAGGACGCTCGCGTCTTCTCATGACTGGAATTTTGCTGTTGGAGCAGGCCTTGAATGGCCTGCAGTTCGGTTTGATGTTGTTCTTGCTGGCCTCCGGGCTCACGCTGGTCTTCGGCATCATGGACATGATCAACCTGGCCCATGGCGCCCTCTACATGGTGGGGGCGTTCCTGACGGCCTGGTTGGTTCAGTTGACCCAGTCGTTTTGGCTGGGTGTGGTGTTGGCGGTCATGCTCACTGCCGTGGTGGGCATGCTGCTGGAAGCCACTTTGCTTCGAACGCTGTATGCCCGCGACCATTTGTCCCAGGTGTTGGCCACCTTTGCCTTGATCCTGATCATCAACGAATCCGTGCGCATGATCTGGGGCTCCGATCTGCCTTTGTCCATGCCCAAAGCCTTGTCCGGCCCGGTGGAGTTGTTGCCT
>JBIKRC010000052.1:0-9594 GCA_044349375.1 Limnohabitans sp. | reverse complement strand
ATGATCGCCATCCGCGAAGAAATCCGGCAGGTGGAAAACGGCAGCTGGCCGCAAGACAACAACCCGCTCAAACACGCACCGCACACCGCAGACAGCCTGCTGGGCGGCGAATGGAACCGCCCCTACAGCCGCGAGGTCGGTGCCGCGCAAGCCCAGCGCTTGCCGGGCAGCGTGAAATACTGGCCGCAAGTGGGCCGTGTCGACAACGTGTATGGCGACCGTAACCTGTTTTGCAGCTGCATTCCGCTGAGCGACTACGCCTGATCCACCCACAAAGGAAGACCCACACATCAAAATCAAATACCCGCATCGGGAGAGACTGTCCGCCACCGCAGACAGCGCCGAAGGAGCAACCACCCCGGAAACTCTCAGGCCAAAGGACCGATGCAGGTCGACACATCCGTGTCAAAAACTCTGAAGAGCGCCCCGGGTTCGTCACCCGGGTCCACCGCAGGAGCAAGCCTCATCCGAGGTGAATCTCTCAGGTTTCAAACAGAGGGGGTCATGCCGCGCACATCCGGTGCGCAGCGTGTCCCACTGTTTGAGACGTTGAAAAGAGAGAAGCTTCATGAAAAAGCACATGGTCATCATTGGCGGCGGCATCACCGGCGTCACCTCCGCGTACGCCTTGGCCCAACAAGGCATCCAGGTCACCCTGATCGAGAAAAACCGCTACCCCGGCATGGAAACGTCCTATGCCAATGGCGGACAACTGTCGGCCTCCAATGCCGAGGTCTGGACCCACCCCTCCACCCTCATCAAAGGCCTCAAATGGATGCTCAAGAGCGATGCGCCGCTGCTCATGAACCCAGCCCCCACTTGGCACAAGCTCAGCTGGATGGCCGAGTTTGTGGCCGCCATTCCCCGCTACAAAGACAACACCATCGCCACGGCCAAGTTGGCCATTGAATCGCGCGAGCACCAGTTTGCTTGGGCCAAAGCCGAGGGCATTGACTTTGACCATAAGCGCGAAGGCATTCTGCACATTTACCGCGACAAAAAGGGCTTTGACCACGCGGGCGAAGTCTCCAAGCTGCTGGCCCAAGGCGGCCTGCCCCGCCGCGCCGTGACGCCCGACGAAATGAAAACCATCGAACCGACGCTGCAAGGCCAGTACTACGGCGGCTATTTCACCGAAAGCGACTCCACGGGCGATATCCACAAGTTCACTTTCGGCCTGGCCAAGGCCTGCGAGCGCCTGGGCGTGAAAATCTTGACTGAACATCAGGTACTGAATGTCGCATCGAACGGCCAAACCGCCACCGTGCAAGTTCAGCACGCGGGCCAAATGGAAACGCTGAGCTTTGACGGCATCGTGATCTGTGCGGGCGTGCATGGCCGCAGCCTGGCCGCGCAGTTGGGCGACCGCCTGAACATCTACCCCGTCAAGGGCTACTCGATCACCGTGGGCCTGAATGACACCGCCAGCCAAGCCGCTGCGCCGCAGGTGAGCTTGCTGGACGACGAGACCAAGCTGGTCACGAGCCGATTGGGCGCTGACCGCTTCCGTGTGGCGGGCACGGCCGAGTTCAACGGCATCGACCTGGACATACGCGCCGACCGCATCAAGCCCTTGGTCAACTGGGTCAACCAATGCTTTCCGGGCGTGGACACGCGCCGCGCTGAGCCCTGGGCCGGACTGCGCCCCATGATGCCCAACATGCTGCCGCGTGTAGGCGCGGGCAAAAAGGCCAATGTGTTCTACAACACCGGCCATGGGCACCTGGGCTGGACACTCTCGGCCATCACCGCGCACCAATTGGCTGGCCATGTGATGGCAGGTATACAGGACAATGTGCGCTCCTTCTTGACCCCTGCCACCGCCTGACCATGCCACTTCACATCCTGCCCGTTGATTACCAAAACCCCGCGCACCGCCAAGCCCTGGTGATGCTTTTGGACGCTTACGCCCAAGACCCGATGGGCGGCAGTGAGCCATTAGCGCAGGATGTGAAAGCGCGCTTGTGCGATGACCTGGCCGCGCGCACCGATGCGGCCAGCTTCATCGCCTGGCTGGACGATGCGCCCGTGGGCCTGGTCAACTGCATTGAGGGCTATTCCACCTTCAAGGCCCGCCCCTTGATGAACATCCACGACATCGCCGTGCTGCCGGGTCACCGAGGTGCGGGGGTTGGTCAAGCTTTGCTGGCGGCTGCCGAGCAACATGCCAAGGACCGCGGCTGCTGCAAGCTGACCTTGGAAGTGCTGACGGGCAATGGCCGCGCCCTCAAAAGCTACCTGGGCTTTGGCTTTGAGCCCTACGCGCTCGACCCAGCAGCGGGCCAAGCCAGCTTCATGCAGAAGTGGCTTTAGCCAGCTGCCACTGCTCTTTGAGCCAGCGCTTGAGTTCAGCGTCGTTCTGAATGCGACGCAAATCGGCCGCCAAGCTATCGGCGCTGTGCCGCTGATCGGCCTGGATGCGCTGCAGTGACTGACTCAGGGCTGCTTCATCGGCATCCGCGCGTACCGGCACACACAGCTCCCGGCTCAGGCGGTTTTCCAACTGATCTAGATCGTCTTCAAGCGCCGCCACCTGCTCCTTGAGCAATAAGGACATGGCGATCAGTTTGTCGTCGGCCATGCGTGCCGTGCCTGCCTTGTTTTGGGGGTTGATCTGCGTCACCTGCATTTGCAAACGCAACAAAGTGGTCAGGTCGTTTTTTTCATAAGCTGCGTTGACCTCGCTCATCAAGCCGGTTTTGCGCAGCCGCTCTTGTTCATCAGGCTCACGGTCCGGGTGCAAGGCCCTCGCCAATTGCCGAAAGATCGTGCGGATGGCGCTTTTGGCGTCCAGCTCGCGCATCTGGGCAGCGGGCACTTCGCCTTTTTCGGCGGCAGCACTTTTCTTTTGGGACTGTTTTTGAGCTTTGCGGGCCGCGCGCTTGGCGGTCTTGCGCTCTTCGTCGGCTTGCTGCTGGCGTTGCCACTGGCGCATGCCCGCAGCCATCATCTCTTCGGGTGTCTGGTACTGGCCAGGTTTTTCAATCGGCTGGCCCAGCGCTTCTTCGATGCGCTCACGCAAACGCTGCGCGGCCTCGGCCTGATCATCTGCGGCTTCTTGCTCGTCTTCTTCGCTCACATAAAGGTCAACCAGGGCCTGAACATGAGGGTCGTGGGTAGCGGTCAAATGCGCCATCAAACCCCGCACAAGCCCCCGAGCCATGCGCTGCTGCCGATCGGTGAAGTCTGCAGTTTGCAGGCGTTCATGCACAAAGAGCAGCAAACTTTTGCGGTGTGATTGCGACAGCTGCACCGACTCGCGCAGCGCCTGAATGTGCGCATAACGGTGCTTGTCAGACCAAGCTTCCAGGCGCTCGATCTGCTCCGAAAGCCGCTCGATTTGGGCAAGTAAGTCGTTGAAGCGCTGTTGTGCGGGGGTGAGTTGGGCGTTAACCTCAGGATGAAGAACAAGCTCTGACAAACTCAAGAAGTCACCATCGAAGAGGGGCTGTAAGGCATGATGGTTTTGATGATGTTTTTCATCATTGACTTCTCCGCCACTTTCAAGTCATAGGCTTGCTGCAAATTCAGCCATGACTGGGCATCACCCCCAAAAAATCTGGCCAAACGCAAGGCTGTGTCCGGCGTCACACTGCGACGCTCCAGCACGATGTCGTTCATGCGGCTTGGCGTCACGTGCAAGGCTTTGGCCAAAGCATTGACACTCATGCCCAAGGGTTGCAGATAGTCTTCACGCAAAATTTCACCGGGATGAACCGGTCGCATGCCGTTCTTCATGGTCACACGCTCCTTTCAGTGGTAGTCCACAATTTCAACGCCTTGCGGGCCTTTTTCCGACCACACGAAGCACACACGCCATTGCTCATTGATTCGAATGCTGTACTGCCCAGCTCGATCACCTGTCAATGCTTCCAACCTATTGCCAGGAGGTGATCTCAAAAACTCCAGCGTGACAGCACTGTCCAGCTGCTGAAGCTTCCTTTCGGCGACCCCACGGATGTTGGCAAAACGCCTGGATTTACCCGTTTCAAAGAGTTTGGCCGTGTCTGAACACTTGAACGAGACAATCATGACTAAATTTTATACCGCTAGACGGTAAACTCCAAATCATGTCCTTGCCTCGGTCTACAAGGATAATAAGGCCCACAATCACATCGTCGCCATGCACTCGACCGCCCCGTTCAAAATCCTGAGCCTCATCCCGCCGATGACGCAGCTCAACACGCCCTACCCGTCGACGGCCTACCTGACGGGTTTTTTGCGTTCGCGGGGTTTCGATGCGGTGCAAGAAGACTTGGCGCTGGCCACAGTGCTGGCCTTGCTGAATAAAAAGGGGCTGACCGATTTGCGCGATGTGGCGCTGGTTTTGCCGGTTGAAGAGCGTTCGGGCCCGGTGAACTTCTTTCTGGACCACTTCAACGACTACGCCATCAGCATCGACCCGGTGATCTCTTTTTTGCAGGGCCGCGACAGCACCCTGAGCCACCGCATCGCCGGCCGGGGCTTTTTGCCCGAAGGCCCGCGCTTTGCCACCCTTGACGCGTATGAGGACGATGGCACCGGCGACCCGATCGGCTGGGCCTTTGGCGCACTGGGCCAAACCGACCGAGCCCGCCACCTGGCCACGCTGTACCTGAACGACCTCGCCGATGTGCTGCGCGATGCGGTCGATGAGGGCTTTGAATTCGTGCGCTATGCCGAGCGCTTGGCCGCCAGCCAGCCCAGCTTTGACGCATTGGCCGAGGCGCTGGCCCAGCCCCCCAATTTGATCGACACCACGCTGGAGCACCTGGCACTGGAGGCGATTGAGCGACACCAGCCCACCTTGGTGTTGCTGTCTGTGCCCTTCCCCGGCTCGGTCTATGCGGCTTTTCGCATCGCCCAGTGCATCAAGCGGGGTCACCCGCACATCCGCATTGGCCTGGGTGGCGGCTTTGTAAACACCGAGCTGCGTGAGCTGAAAGACGCCCGCGTGTTCGACCATGTGGATTTCGTCACGCTCGACGGCGGCGAGCGCCCGCTGCTCAGCCTGATCGAACACCTGCAGGGTCAGCGCAGCGCGCAGCGCCTGCAGCGCACCTTCATCCGCAACGACGCAGGCCTGGTGCAGTACATCAATCTGCAAGAGCCCGACATCGCCTTTGAAGAGGTGGGCACGGCCACTTGGGACGGTTTGCCGCTGCACAAATACCTGTCATTGCTGGACATGCTCAACCCGATGAACCGACTGTGGAGCGACGGGCGCTGGAACAAACTCACCGTGGCGCACGGCTGTTACTGGAAAAAGTGCAGCTTTTGCGACGTGAGCCTGGACTACATCAGCCGCTACGAAACCGCGCAGGCCAGCACGCTGGTGGACCGCATCGAGCAGATCGTGGCCGAGACGGGCCAGACCGGCTTTCACTTTGTGGACGAAGCCGCACCACCCAAAGCGCTCAAGGCCCTGGCCGAGGAACTGCTGCGCCGGGGCGTGCAAATCTCGTGGTGGGGCAACATCCGCTTTGAGAAAACCTTCACACCCGAGTTGTGCGACTTGCTGGCCCAAAGCGGCTGCATCGCCATGTCGGGCGGGCTCGAAGTCGCATCTGACCGCTTGCTGAACCTCATGAAAAAAGGGGTTTCGGTGGAGCAGGTGGCCCAAGTGACCAAAGGCTTTGCCGACGCGGGCGTGATGGTGCATGCCTACCTGATGTACGGCTTTCCGACGCAGACCGTGCAAGACACCGTGGACGCGCTCGAATACGTGCGCCAACTGTTTGAAAACGGCTGCATCCACAGCGGCTTTTTCCACCGCTTTGTGTGCACCGTGCATTCGCCAGTTGGCAAAAATCCGGAGGCTTACGGCGTGACGCTCTTGCCCTTGCCCGAAGGGACGTTTGCCAAAAACGATGTGGGCTTTGTCGACCCGACCCCCATGCCACCGGGCGTTGACCACGACCTGTTGGGCCAAGGCCTGAAAAAGGCCATCTACAACTTCATGCACGGCGTGGGCGTGGAGAACGATGTGCGCCAGTGGTTTGAGCTGCCCAAAGGCCAATGCCCCAAAACCACGGTGCCGCGCCACAAGATTGCCAAGGCACTGGGCTGATCAACGCCCTTCGCTTAGCCGCATCACCAAGGGATGTGCTGCCCCTGATGGTCCACAAACTGCGCACGCCCAGTGGGCTGCAAGCCATCGAGCGTGGCCAGCAAGCGCTGGGCTGACTCGTTGGGGTACAGGGCGTCCTGGCCGACAAACGGCTGGCTCAAAGCCGATTGCACCGTGCCCGGCTGCAAAGCGGCCACCACCGCCAATGGCCTGCGCCGCGCGATTTCGATGGCCCCGGTTTGCAGCAACATGTTGAGCGCGGCCTTGGCGGCGCGGTAACCGTACCAACCGCCTTTTCGGTTGTCTTCGATGCTGCCCACGCGCGCTGACAACTTGCCCCAAATCACCCTTTCACCCGAGGCCAACAAGGGCGCGAAGTGCTTGAGCAGCAAAGACGGACCCACAGCGTTCAGGTGCAAGGCGTAAAGCAAGTGCGCCGCGTCCAGTTCGTCCAGTCTTTTTTCAGGGCCTCGCCCGTTCAAGGTCAGCGCACCAGTGGCGTCCAGCACCAAATGAAAAGGCCCCTGCGCGGCCAAATCTTGGGCACAAGCGGCCATGCTGGATTCGTCCAGCAATTCCAAGCCAGGTGAGCTTTGGCGCGAAACGCCGCACACCTTGGCACAGCGCGGGTCACTTTGAAGGGCTTGCACGAAGGCTTGGCCAATCGCGCCACCGGCGCCGAACACCAAAGCACTGTAGCCCTCGGGCAAGGAATGCATCATGAGGGTGTCTTGCTCGGATTGGTGCCTTTTGGCGTGAGGTCATAAGCGCAGCGAAAGCCGAGGTAGACCACATAAACGTCAGCGGCTTTGAAAGCCTGCACATCGGCCTTCATGTTGAACGCGCCGTACCACCAAGACCCACCTACGGTGCGCCGCTGGCCGCCCTGCTCATCGGTTGTCCACTCCCACACGTTGGCGCCCATGTCGTACAAGCCGTTCACCCCTTGGCGCGTGACGCCCGCAGGGGCTGCGCGGGGCCAGGGGTCTGGGTCGCTGGTGTTTGCGCCTTGCGGGCTGTCACCCGTGCTCCAGGCATAGGTTTTGCCTTTCACCCAAGGCGCTGGGGGGTTGTCACGCAACTCGGTGAACCCGGCCTTTTGCCATTCCGCGCCGGTGGGCAAGCGGCCCCCTGCCCAGCGGCAGTAAGCCTGCGCCTCGGCAAAGTCCAGGTGCACCGCAGGCAAATCAGCACTTGTCGAAACGCCGTCAGGCTTGCGCCAAGACCAGCCGGGACGGCGGACCCATCCGCCCACATACTCAAAACCACCGCCTTCTTTTTCAGCGCGGGTCACGGTGCCGGTGGCCCGCACGTAGCGCTCAAACTGGCCGATGGTCACTTCGGTACGGTCGATGGCCCAAGGGCCCAAAGTCACCTTCTCGCCAACCGGGCTGGGGGCTTGCGCAAGGGCATGGGGCAGGCCCGACACAGCCAAAGCGCCAAACAGACCCAACCCAACAAATGCGGGCAAAGCGCCCGACAAGCCTCTGGTCATCACGATTTCTCCTCACCCAAGCCGCGCCTGACCCACTTTTGCAAAGTGGGTCGCAACGGCAAAAACAAACGGTACGCGGCCTCGAACAGCCAAGACAGCGGAGGCCAGGCCGACAGCCAACCCAACCAACGCCAGCCCGGAAACTGCCGCCACATTTGCGAGAACGCTGCCGCGCCACTGAACAAGCGGCCTTGGCTGTCGCGCACATGGAAACGGGCCATCGCCTGCGCGCAACTGAGCGAGGCGCCCAATTCGGCCCCAGCACTCACATCCACCCAGTCGATGGCGGCCGCCTGGGGCAAACGCCGGTAAACGGCAATCTCGCGTCGGCACATGGGGCACGAGCCGTCAAAGTACACCGTCAAACTGTGCAAACCGCTCATGGGGCGAGCTCCGCTCGGGCCAGCAAACGGCCTTGTCGGTCCACCAAAAACCCCTCGCCCATGCTGGGGTAGGCCCCTGTCAGGCCGGTCATGTTCACTTGGTGTGTGACCCACACCTCGGTGCGGCCTTGAGGCAATCCACGCAAACGGGCCAACAAGGCTTTTTGCTGCGCAGCCGAATCACCCTGCCCGGCGAAGGTGCTGTTCAATGCTGGCCAGTCTTCAAACTGCCCAAAAGCCAGTTGCGCCGTGTCTTGGCAGCGGCACCACTGGCTGCTCAGCACCGCATCGGGCTTGAAATTTTGCGCTTGCAGCCAGGCCCCAAATGCCTGAGAGGCTTGTTTGCCCGCATCGCTCAAATTGCGTTGGGTGCGGCACTGCCCCAAAGTGAATCCCGCCGGGTCGCCCAGGCCCGATTCGGTCGCGGCATGGCGAATCAACAGCGCACCACCGCTTTGCCGCCACAGGCGCAAAAGTTCGGCCGCGGTAGCTTTGCGCTCAGGCTGCGCCCGCACCCCACCCGACATGCCCACCAGGGCCAAGGCTGCCGCCGCAGGCCACTGGCACAAAAGTCTGCGCCGTGAGGTGCAGACCCTCGGCGCATCGTGGTTTGCAGCTGGCTGCTTGAACGGAGGGTTCATGTGCAAGGCTCCGCTCAACCCACTTCGCCCAAGGCAATGCGGCGCAGTGCTTGCTCGAACACCTCGACCGGCTGGCCGCCCGAGATCAAATGCTTGTCGTTGATGATCACCGCAGGCACCGAACGGATGCCCGCCTGGGTGTAAAACTGCTGGCGTTCGCGCACTTCGGCGGTGTGGGCATCGCTTTGCAACACCGCGTTGGCAGCCGCCACATCCAAGCCTGCGGCGGCCACGCTGGCCAACAAAACCTGCGGGTCTTCCACACACTCGGCGCGGCCTTGGTAGGCCTGCAGCAGGGTTTTTTTCAGGGCGTGCTGTGCCCCGTCGCCTTGCCCTTCGGCCCAGTGCAGCAAGCGGTGCGCGTCAAAGGTGTTGTAAACCCGGCCTCGCCCGTTGGGGTTGAACACGAAACCCACCTCGGCCCCACGTTCGGTGATCGTCTGGCGAATCTGGGCTTGTTGCTCAGGGGTAGATCCGTATTTTTCGGTCAAATGTTCACCCAAGTCTTGGCCACCCGGCGGCATGTGCGGGTTCAGCTCGAAAGGCTGAAAATGCAGCTCGGCCTGCACCTCGCCTTGCAAGCGCTCCAGCGCTTGCTCCAGCCCGCCCAAACCCACGGCGCACCAAGGGCAGGCGATGTCGGACACAAAATCAATCTTCAAAGGGGTCATGGTCAACTTTCGGAAAATACGTGCCGCTCAAGGCGGCAGAGACATGATCTTGCCGCATATCACCGACAATCGCAGATCTTGGCCCCAATTCCCACGATCCTTTGAGCAATAGAGCCTCCACCATGAACATCCTTGTCCTGCACGGTATCAACCTGAACATGTTCGGCAAACGTGACCCGGCCCAATACGGCACGACCACGCTGGACGAAATCAACACCGAATTGACCGCCCTGGGCCTTGAACTGGGCGCGCAGGTCGAGTGCTACCAAACCAATTACGAGGGTGAAATGGCCGAGCGCATCCACCGCGCCCACGGCGATGGCGTGCAGGCCGTGGTCATCAACGCTGGGGCTTG
>JBIKRC010000390.1:0-2500 GCA_044349375.1 Limnohabitans sp. | reverse complement strand
TTGACTTCGTAGCCCACGCCATGGCAGTCCACGATCACCTCGGGTGGGTTTTTATCGCTCAGGATGCCGGTGAGTTTGCCAATCATGGGGGGTGACGCCTTAAATGCCTGTGATGGGAGAAAATGCGCTCTCGCCCGGGCCATCCTGGCCACAAACCGCGCACAGCGAGGATTATCAACTTGATCGTCAGACACACCTTCACGCCACACAACAACACCCGTCTGTCACACCTGTGTGGCCCGATGGACGCGCACCTGCGCACCATCGAAGCGGGCTTGCAAGTGAGCATCGCGCACCGCCACGAGCAGTTCAAGGTGGACGGCCCCAAGGCGGTG
The DNA here is from genome assembly GCA_044349375.1 of Limnohabitans sp. Lineage (GTDB taxonomy): Bacteria > Pseudomonadota > Gammaproteobacteria > Burkholderiales > Burkholderiaceae_C > Limnohabitans_A. The sequence continues at coordinate 2,165 of JBIKRC010000390.1, read as the reverse complement.
GCTTTGCATGCGATGGAAATTTTGCAGGCCATTTACGAGCGCGCCGACCGCCCCATTTCACCTGACATGGTGCAACTCATGTTGGTGGGCGACAGCGGAGGCGAAGAGGCGAATTTGCCCATCTTGCAAACCCGCCGCGCCGACCTGAAGGCCCGCACACCGGTGCAAGCGGCCTATCTGGAAAGCATCGCCAGCCACGACATCAGCTTTGGCATCGGCCCAGCGGGCACCGGCAAGACTTATCTGGCCGTGGCCTGCGCGGTGGATGCACTGGAGCGCGCCAGCGTGCAACGCATTGTGCTCACGCGCCCGGCGGTGGAAGCGGGTGAACGTCTGGGCTTTTTGCCCGGCGACTTGTCGCAAAAGGTCGACCCGTATTTGCGCCCCTTGTACGACGCGCTGTACGACCTGATGGGTCACGACAAAGTGCTCAAAGCCTTTGAGCGCAACGCGATCGAGGTGGCCCCACTGGCTTTCATGCGCGGGCGCACGCTGAACAACGCCTTTGTGATTCTGGACGAGGCACAAAACACCAGCACCGAACAGATGAAGATGTTTTTGACACGCATTGGCTTTGGCGCCAAGGCGGTGGTGACGGGCGATGTGAGTCAGATCGACTTGCCCAAGGGGCAAATGTCAGGCCTCATCGATGCCGAGCGGGTCTTGAAGCGCGTCAAGGGCATTGCTTTCACACGCTTTTCCAGCGCCGACGTGGTGCGCCATCCCTTGGTGGCCCGCATCGTGGACGCCTACGACGCGCAAGGCAGCGCCCCCATGCGTGCGGGCGTCACGACCCGCCGCAAGCCCCTGCCTACCGACGATTGAACTCCGAATCCAACACCTCCATGGCCCTGAAACAACTCCAGCTGTCTCTGCAATTTGGCGACATTCCCTATGCAGCCCGCCACCGCGCTGCCCTGCCACGCCATGCCGTCACGCGGGCCATACGCCACGCCCTGGCTGACGACGCCGAGATCACGGTGCGCATCGTGGGAGAAGAAGAGGGACGCGCGCTGAACCAGAGTTACCGCAAAAAGGATGACGCCACCAACGTGCTGACCTTTGACTACGAGCATGAGCCGGTGGTGATGGCCGACTTGGTGCTGTGCGCCCCGGTGGTGGCCCGCGAAGCCAAAGAACAAGGCAAGACGCTGGCGGCGCACTACACGCACTTGCTGGTGCACGGCACTTTGCATGCTCAGGGCTGGGACCACGAAACCAGCACGGCCGATGCCGAGGAGATGGAGGCCTACGAGATTGCGATTTTGGCGGGGTTGGGGCTGAAGAACCCTTATCTGTAGTTTTTGCTGGTGAGGTCCGCATGGGCTTGTGAGGCCTCGGAGGGTTTGAGCGGGGTAGGCCAAGAATGGGCTGGGGCCGGGTTCCTCATACCGGGGTACCGAAAATCGTCACCCGGCCTCAGCCCATTCGTGGCCATGGTGCATTTTTAAAACCTGCAGGTCTTCCATCCCGACTGTGTAGCAACTGCACACATCGAAGCGAAAACCACTCAGCAACAGCCGAACTATTGCCCGAATGACCACTCAGGTGTGTGAGGGGATGCGGCGGGTGACGATTTTCGGTACCCCGGTATGAGGAACCCGCCGCATCCCCTCACACACCGCCCAAGCAAAAGGCACAAGCATTGCGAGCAGAAAACATGAAACGTCAGAGCAGCCGAACTTTCACACTCTTGCCCTTGATCTTGCCGTGTGACAACTGAGACTCAACCTTTTTGGCAAGAGCCGCCTGCACCGCCACATAGGTCGAAAACTCATTCACATTGATCTTGCCGACCTGCTCACGGGTCAAACCACACTCCCCAGCCAAGGCGCCCATCACGTCGCCAGCGCGGATCTTTTCCTTGCGGCCACCGACAATCTGCAAGGTGCGCATGGGCGGTTGCAATGGCCCGCCCGCAGCAGGCGTCAGGCCAGACAAAGGCTCCCACTTAGACTCACGCCCCTGCATCACCTCGATCTTGCCCACCGATCCCATCTCGTCCATGCTGGCCAGGGTCAGCGCCAGCCCTTCGGCGTCGCCCCGACCGGTGCGGCCGATGCGGTGAATGTGGATTTCTGCGTCGGGCGTCACATCCACGTTGATCACGGCTTCAAGGCCTTCCACATCCAGCCCCCGCGAAGCCACATCGGTGGCCACCAGCA
>JBIKRC010000051.1:0-9665 GCA_044349375.1 Limnohabitans sp. | reverse complement strand
AACCGAGATTCTGTCTGGATCATTTCTTTGTTCCCAACTTGTATTCCTTGCAAGCAAGCCGAAAAGCCAACCTGCAGGAATCAGTCTTGGACCCGTCATCCACTCGGCAAACCACTTGCTGAGCTTCTGTTTGGGCAGATAACTACACCTTTTGCAAGGCGAAGCCCACGATTATGCCAGAAAAAAGGTCGTGTGCAACATGTTTCCGAAATTTTCCTGCTTCAATGCCGTCGTTTTAGCGTCGGACCGCGAGGATACGCCTTCCAGACCCCCTCAAGCTTCAGTTTTGAGCCCACGACCGTGAGCGTGCCACGGCTTCTCGCCAACGCTGCGTATGGCCCCTTCTTTGAGATTCCTGCCATTGCGGCAAGAAACGCCTCTCCTCTTGCCATTGCGCCGACAGTTCGTCTGCTCCCGACCAATAGCCTGTGGCCAGCCCCGCCAGATAGGCCGCCCCAAGCGCTGTGGTTTCACTGATTCGGCTGCGCACCACTGGCACGCCCAGCACATTCGCCTGAATTTGCATCAGCAAGTCGTTTTTGCTGGCACCGCCATCCACCCTCAGCTCGGTCAGCGCCAATCCGCTGTCAGCACTCATGGCAAGAAAGACATCGGCCGTCTGCAAGGCAATGGCCTCCAAAGCGGCCCTGGCGATATGGGCCCGGCCCGTGCCACGCGTCATGCCCACCAAGGCGCCTCGGGCTTGGCCATCCCAGTCGGGCGCACCCAATCCGACAAAAGCGGGGACCAAAAAGACATCTCCCGTGTCAGGCACGCTGGCCGCCAAGGCTTCAACTTGGGCCGCGCTGTCGATGATCTGCAATCCGTCGCGCAACCACTGAACCGTGGCCCCAGCCATGAACACCGAACCTTCCAAAGCAAAGGCCAAGGGCCTTTGCGCAGTGCCTGGGCCTTGCCAAGCCACAGTGCTGAGCAGTTGGTTTTGGCTTGCCACAGGCTGATCGCCCGTGTTCATCAGCATGAAGCAGCCCGTGCCATACGTATTTTTGGCCATACCGGGCGCAAAGCAAGCCTGACCAAACAGGGCCGCTTGCTGGTCTCCCGCCCAACCTGCAATGGGCACACTGGCCCCCAGCCATTGGACATCGGTCAAGGCCACTTGGCCGCATGAGGGCACTATCTGTGGCAACACAGCGTGCGGAATGTTCAGCAGCGCCAGCATGTCATCGTCCCAGGTGCCGGTTTTCAGATTGAAAAGCAGCGTACGAGACGCATTGCTGGGCTCTGTGGCGTGCACCCGTCCGCCCGTCAACTGCCACAGCAGCCAGCTGTCTACGGTGCCGAAGGCCAATTCGCCCCGCTCGGCCCGCAATCGGGCCCCCGGAACATGGTCCAGCAACCACGCCAGCTTGGTGCCAGAAAAATAAGAATCCAGTACCAAGCCGGTTTTGGCAGCGATAGCCGGGGCGTGGCCTGCTGCGCACAGGGCCTCGCAAAAACCGGTGGTGCGCCGGTCCTGCCAGACGATGGCCGGGGCCACTGGCTCACCCGTTTGGCGATCCCACAGCACGGTGGTTTCACGCTGGTTGGTGATGCCCAGAGCGCGCACCTGGCGGGCCGTGATGCCCGCATGCACCAGCACCTCGCGCAGGACAGCCAACTGGGTTTGCCAAATTTCATGGGCGTCGTGCTCAACCCACCCCGGTTGCGGGAAATACTGGGTGAATTCGCGCTGTGCCATGGCCACCACCCGGCCACCATGGTCGAACACCACAGCCCGTGAGCTGGTGGTGCCTTGGTCAATTGAAAGCATGTAATCCATGCGCACAAGATTAGCGCAAAGCTGCTCGGACAAACAGCGACAATTCCCCGATTGACCTTTCAACCAAGACACCTGAGAGACTGACACCATGACTTCTTTTGCGCAACACATGGCCTTTATTGGCGGCGGCAACATGGCCAGCGCCATCATGGGTGGCCTGATCCGCCAAGGCATGAAACCCGATCAATTCACCGTGGTTGAACCCTTTGCCGAAGCCGCCGACAAACTGCTCAAGGACTTTGGCATCACCGCACTGCACGCAGCAGGCCCTGCCTTGGCGCAGGCAGACTTGGTGGTCTGGGCGGTCAAGCCGCAAATCTTCAGTGAAGCCGCCGCCCCGGTCATGCCCCACACCCAAGGCGCGCTGCACCTGTCGGTGGCGGCGGGCATCCGCACCGACAGCATTTCCCGCTGGGTCGGCTCAGATCGGGTGGTGCGCTGCATGCCCAACACCCCCGCACTGGTGGGCCAGGGCATTACCGGCTTGTTTGCCTGCCCATCGGTCACTTCGACCGACCAGCAACTGGTGGAGCAAGTCATTGGCACAACCGGGCAGTACCTGTGGGTGCAGCAGGAATCTTTGCTGGACGCGGTGACCGCCTTGTCGGGCTCCGGCCCTGCCTATGTGTTTTTCTTCCTCGAAGCCATGACCGAAGCGGGCGTGGGCATGGGCCTGAGTGCCGAACAGGCCTATCAACTGGCAGTGGCCACTTTTTCGGGCGCGTCTTCCTTGGCGGCGGCGTCTAACGAATCACCAGAGGTGCTTCGCCAGCGGGTCACCTCGAAAGGCGGCACCACCTATGCAGCCATCAGCGCGATGGAAGCCGCCGGCATCAAACCAGCTTTTGTGAGCGCCATGCAGGCTGCTGAGCAACGCGCCCGTGAGTTGGGTGATGAATTTGGCAAGGCCTGAACGTGGGTCAACAATCCCTGCCAGTGGCGCTGGACTTCAGGTGTAAGACAAGACCAGGCCCGCAAACACGCTGAACCCCACCCAGTGGTTCAGCCTAAAGGCCTTGAAGCAACCCTCGCGGCTGCGGTCCCTGATCAGCCACACATGCCACAACGCCTGCGCGGCCGCACCCGCCAAGCCCGCCCAAAGCCAAGCGCCGCGTTCGGGCGAGTCCAACAGCAGCGCCCACAAGGCCAAAAATGCCGCATAGAAGCCCGCGATGGCGGCCACATCCCATTGGCCCAGGGTGATGGCCGAGGTTTTCATGCCGATCTTCAAATCGTCATCGCGGTCCACCATCGCGTATTCGGTGTCGTAGGCCAGCACCCAAAACAAATTGCCCAAAAGCAAACCCCAAGCCAACAGGGGCACTGCGCTTTGGACCGCTGCAAATGCCATCGGAATCCCAAAACTGAAGGCCACCCCCAACACCGCCTGTGGCATGGACACAAAGCGTTTGGCGTAGGGATAAACCACGGTCACCGCCAGAGCGGCAAACGACCAGGCCACAGTTACGCGGTTGGTGCTGAGCACCAGCACAAAGGCCAGCAGCGCCAGCGCCACACCCAAACCCAGCGCCTCCTTGACGCTCAGACGCCCGCTGGTCACTGGGCGTGAGGCCGTGCGTTTGACATGCTTGTCAAATTCGCGATCGGCCACATCGTTGACGCAGCACCCAGCGCTGCGCATGAGGATGGTGCCCAGCGTGAACACCACCACCAAATGCCAACCCGGAAAACCGCCAGCAGCCGCCCACAAGGCGGACAGAGTCGGCCACAACAGCAGCAGCCAGCCGGCAGGTCTGTTCCAGCGAATCAGGTCCAGGTAAAGCTTGATTTTGGGGGTCATCTTCGAATTATCCGTCCCGAATCAAGCGATGCAGTGCCTGCGGCCTCAAGCCATCAGCCAAGCCGCAGACGGCACCAGCTCAAATCAGAAACGGCCGCCAAGCTCAACCGCATACAAAGTGGGGTCTACGCTCAAACGATGTGCAAGCCACCGTCCACCACCAGGGTGCTGCCGGTGATGAATGAGCCCTCTGACGAGGACATCCACAAAATCGGCCAAGCGATTTCTTCAGGGGTAGCCCATCGCCCCAACAAAGAGCTGTCTTTGCGTTCGGTCTTGAGTTGCTCGACGCTTTTGCCTGCTTGTTGTGCTCGGCCCACATGAAAATCCGTCAGAGTTGAGCCGGGACAAACCGCGTTGACGCGCACGCCGTGCACCGCCTCTTCACACGCCAGAGACCGGGTCAAAGCCAATTGCGCGGCCTTGGTGGCGTCGTACAGGGCCATGCCTTTGCGCCCTTTGACGGCATAGCAAGACGACACATTGACGATGCGGCCGTGGCCAGTGCTGCGCAGGTGCGGCAGTGCGGCATGGCAGTAATTCGTGATGCCCACCAGGTTGACGCCCACAATCGCATGCCATTCGGCCGCAGTTGCTTGGGCTGCGGCCGAGTAATTGCGCATAGCGGCGTTGTTGACCAAGATGTCCAGGCCTCCGAGTTCTTTGACACAACGCGCCACGGCTTCCAGCGCCAACGAGAGGTCGCTCACATCGGCCTGGGCGCACAGCACACGGGCCTCGGGCATCCCTTGCACAATGGTCTGGCGTGTGCGTTCCAAGCCCTGCGCATCGGCATCCACCAAAAAGACCGAAGCGCCTTCCTGGCAAAAAATGTGCGCTGTCGCCGCGCCAATGCCCGAACCCGCACCGGTGATCAGCGCCACTTGGCCTTGCAAACGCGGCTGGCCCATGCCGCTCATTCCGCCTTGGTGCCGGTGTCTTTGATGACCTTGCCCCAGCGCTTGATTTCCGAGCCAATCCAGTCACGGAACTGGTTGGGGGTGGTGGCCACGATTTCAAACTCCATGTCCAGCAATCGCTTGGTGATCTCGGGCGAGCGGACGATTTTCACGATCTCGCGGTTGTAGCGCTCGATGATGGGCGCAGGCGTGCCTCCGGTGGTGAGAAAACCAATCCACGAAGTGGCTTCAAAGTCGGGATAACCCGACTCGCTGAGGGTGGGAATGTCAGGCGTGGTGGCAAAGCGCTTGAGGCCTGAGGTGGCCAGCAATTTCAGGCGGCCTTCCTTGGCAAACTGCTGCACATTGCCCGGCACAAAGAAGCCCGCCTGGATGTTGCCGGCGATCAAATCGCCGACCGCTGGTCCGGCACCCCGGTAAGGGATGTGCGTGATGTGGAACCCGGCAGCCGACTTGAACATCTCCATGGTCAGGTGCGAGGCACTGCCCAATGCCACCGAGCCGTAAGAGTACTTGGCGGGGTTGGCCTTGGTCTTCTCGACAAAGTCCTTCACGCTGGTGATGCCCGAGGCCGGGTTGACCACCAGGTATTGCGGGGCCTTGACCATCAAAGTGATGGGGGCCAGATCTTTCACCGGGTCATAGGGCATTTTGTCGAACAAACTGACATTGATGGCCAATGGGCCGTTGTAGCCAATCAGCAAGGTGTGGCCGTCAGGTGCGGCTTTGGCCACCATGTCGGCGCCAATGTTGCCACCGGCACCGGGTTTGTTTTCCACCACAAAGGGCTGTCCGAAAACTTCTTGCAGTTTGGGAGCGATCAACCGCGCCAGCACATCGTTGGTGCTGCCTGTGATGGGCACGATGATGCGCACGGGCTTGGTCGGCATCCATTCTTGCGCCCAGGCCGATGTGACGGCCCCCATACACAAGGTGGTGGCCAGTGCCAGGGCACCCATTTGTCGACGGCTGAAGTTTTTCATCTTGTCTCCTGTTGTGCGTTGAATGTCGGTCAGATCGAAAACACGGGCTCGTCCAGTCCACTGGCCAAGTGTGCCTTAGCCCACACCATGGGGTCATCGCCTTTGGGCAACAACACGCCGGCAGGGCGCACATGTTGCTCGGAGGCATCCAACGCTGGGGGCTCAATGCCTTGCTCCAGCGCCACGGCCGCATCGTGCAGCATGCGCCGGGCCATGACGATGGCACGGTCGGTGGGCAGCAGTTTTTCGGCTTCATGGTCCTGGATGGAACCCATGCTTTCTTGCAGCGAATAGTCTTGCGCCGAAAACCCGAACACCCCGCTGTAAGCGCGCTTTTCCTGCTGGGCCTTGCGGTCCATCAGGTAGTCGTTGTCGCGATTGGCTTTGGGCACAAAACTGCCTGGCGCGTCGTATTCCACATGGATGCCTTTTCCTGCGGCCATGGCTTCATTTTCTTCGGCGCTGAGCGGCTGCTTGGGTTGCCAATTCATGCTCCAGGCCCAGCACTCATGGTCGTTGACCGGCACCCAGGCATGGCCGCCGAGCGCGTGGTGGCCAAACGGCGGAATCATGGTGAACCAGGGGAACAACCACTGGGTGATGCGCCAATAAAAACTGTCAGGCTCGCCCATGCGTCGGCCATACAGGCTCATGCCAAACGAGGTCTTTTCGATTTCAAACACCACATTGCCATCGGCCTTAATGTAGTCCAGCGCCTTGACGCCCTGGTGCATCGGGTCCGTGTCCACTTCATAGCGGTGCACGTAAGAGACGTGCGCGGTGTCGATACCACCCTCCATGGCCTGCAGGTAGCTGGAGTATTGCAGTCGCTTGGTCACGAACACGTGGCTGTCTGGCAAGGTGCACCACTCCAGTTCGGGCGGCTCGGGCATTTTGTCGGGCGGCCCCATGTAGGCCCAGACGATGCCACCGCGCTCCACGCAAGGGTAGCCCTTGATGTGCATGTGCGCACAGGCTTTGGGGTTGGAGGGCACGTCCACACATTGGCCATTGCCGTCAAACTTGACGCCGTGGTAAGCGCAGCGGATGCCGTTTTCTTCGTTGCGGCCGAAGTAAAGCGAGACACCGCGGTGTGAGCAAAATTCACCGATCATGCAAGCCTTACCATCGGTGTTGCGAAAGGCCAGCAGCTTTTCGCCCAACAACTCGATGCGCACTTGCGGACCGTCGGCCAGCTCGATTTCGCTGCTGCTCAACGCGGGCACCCAATAACGCCGCATCAGGTTGCCCATGCGCGTGCCGGGACCTACACGGATCAGGGTTTCAGACATTTCTTTGTTCATGAAAAAGCGTCTCCTTGGCTTGAATAAGTCACTGTCACAGTCATGCCCAACTGTGCAGCTGTCCGCAAAATGATAATCTTGTCCATCAGGCGGACACACCGATACACACGCGTCACACAAGGTTTTGAAGGGTTTTCATGAGCACCAGCAGCGGAGATGGCGTCCGGGCCGTTGAACGGGCTTTGGACATTTTGAAAGCGTTCTCGGTCAACGAGCACGAACTGAGCGCCGCGCAATTGCTCGAACGCGTCCCCTTGAGTCGGCCTACCTTGTACCGATTGCTGCAAACGCTGGTGCATTCAGGTTTTGTGGTGTCCTCGGGCGAACCCCAAAGGTTCAGGCTGGGACCTGCCATAGGCCAGTTGACCCATGTGTGGTCTTCGGGCCTGAACATCTCTGCGGTGGGTCAAGCCATCATGCAACGCGTGTGGGAAGCCACCCAAGAAACCGTGGCCTTGTTTGTGCCGCAAGGCAACATGCGCCTGTGCGTTGCCGAGTTGCCCAGCCCCCAAGCGCTGAGCTTCAAAAGGGGTGTGGGTTACCAAGAACGCATTGTTTTGGGGGCCAGTGGCCAGGTCATTTTGGCGCATGCCAACACCTCGATTGAGGCGATCGAGCGTTATGCCGAAGGCCTGAGCCTGGACCCGATTCGCTTGGCGCAAGAGCTGCGCCAAATCAGGAAACGGGGCTACGCCACCAGCAAAAACGCCTTGATTGAAGGGGCCGTGGCCATTGCTGCACCGTTCTTCAACAGCCATGGCCAAGTGGCCGGCTCCATCGCCGTGTTTGGACCGGGTGCTCGCCTCAAAGAGGACAAGGTACGCCAGTTCGGCGCCGTGTTGGTCAAAGAAGCCGCCGCCCTGTCGCAGGCTTTGGGACACACCCGAGCCTTATAGCTTCACAAGGAAGACTTACTAGGGTTGCCACTGAAGGCCACGTACCCAACCCACACTCTGAGCACCGGTGTTGTCGCTGTCCGCCCCAATCAGCACCGCACGCACTTTGGGAACACCTGCCCCTGCAGGCAGTTCATCGGCAAACAAGTTCGCAAAGTCGGCAGCCACGTTACGGGTTTCGATTTGCCACTGGGCCAATGACGCGCCTTTGCCTTGCAAGGTGATGAAGCGAACGCGCTGGGTATAGGGGTTGGCGCCTTGCAGGCCCGCAGGGTGCACGCTGTCCCACACATAGCAAAGCGTGGCGGCTGGCAGGTCTTCGCCACTCACGCTGCGGGCAATGCGCAACAAGGTGCGCTGGGCAAAAGGCACGCGATCCAACGGGTGGTCAAACATGACGCAGACCTTGAGGGCGGCGTCGTCTCCGGCTTTGGTCAAGATGTCGGCCGCGCCTTTGCCGCTCGTGAGCGGCTGGTCCAGCCGCCAGTGCCATCGCAGTCGGCCCGGGTTGGCATTGGGAAGATCGTGCACCCAGGTGCCATATGAAGCGCGGGTGCTGACCTTGAGCGCCCGCTCGCCTTGCACCTCGGCCAACTCGAAGCGGGTGGCCGGAATATCGGCCTTGGATTTGGGAAACCCGACAAAGCGCCATGGGCTGGCGGTTGTGCTGTCGACAGGCACCAAGGGCGCGAGGGTTTGCGCGAGGGCCGATGCCGTGGCGCAAGTTATGCCCAGCGCCAGCAGGGTATGAGCAGGCTTCAAAAACAGTTTCATCCACGCCGCCAATCGTGGTACTTTTTGACCCAAGCCAGCAGCTTCTGCGGCGCATGGGCACGCTTCCATTCACCTGCCGCATATTTGTTGGCTTCGGACATCGTGGGGTAGGTGTGGATGGTGCCCAAGATCTTGGTTAACCCCAAGCCATGCTTCATGGCCAGCACATACTCGGCCAGCAAATCTGCCGCGTGTGCGCCCACGATGGTCACGCCCAAAATCTTGTCTTTGCCCGGCACGGTAAGCACCTTCACAAAACCATGCGCTTCGCTGTCCGCGATGGCGCGGTCCAGATCGTCGATGCCGTACTTTGTCACTTCATACGGGATGTTTTTCTCTTTCGCCTCTTGCTCGTTCAGGCCCACCCGCGCCACCTCGGGGTCGATGAAGGTCGCCCACGGAATCACCGAGTAGTCGGCCTTGAACAGCTTCCACTCTCCGAACAGCGCGTTGACGGCCGCGTACCAAGCTTGGTGCGCGGCGGTGTGGGTGAACTGGAACGGACCCGCCACGTCGCCCGCAGCGTAGATGTTGGGGTAGATGGTTTGCAGGTACTCGTTGGTCTCCACGGTGCGGTGCGTGGGGATGCCCAAGTCCTCCAGACCATAACCCTGCAAACGCGCCACGCGGCCCACGGCACACAGCAGCTGGTCAAACACGATGCGCTTTTCTGTGCCGGCATGTTCCACCACCAGGGTCTTTTCGCCGTCAACCATTTCGCATCGCAGGGCCTTGTAGCCGGTGAGCACTTGCACGCCGTCGGCCTCCAGAGATGCTTTGGCGAGTTCGCTCACCTCCACGTCTTCGCGCGCCATGAGGCGTGCGCCCATTTCCACTTGCGTGACGTGTGAACCCAGTCGTGCAAAGCTTTGCGCCAACTCGCAGCCAATGGGGCCGCCGCCCAGCACCACCAGGCGTTTGGGTACTTCATCAAGCTTCGCGAATTCGTCCCACAGCGTGTCGCTGGTCACGTAGCCCACATCGTCTAAGCCGGGCAGTGGCGGCACAAAGGGGCGTGCGCCAGCGGCGATCACGATGCTGCGGGCGGTCAAGCGTTGGGTTGTACCGTCGTTCAACGCCACCTCCACCGTCCACGGGTTCACTAATCTGCCGTAGCCCTGCAGCACCTCCACACCCAAACCGGTGTAACGCTCAATGCTGTCGTGCGGCTCGATGGCGGCAATCACGTCGTGCACCCGCTGCA
>JBIKRC010000389.1:0-2518 GCA_044349375.1 Limnohabitans sp. | reverse complement strand
CTGATTTGACGTAACCCAATGATTTATTTGGATAAATCTGATTTATCCTTTGTCCACGATTTGAATCTTTTTTTTGGGACGTGCTTGGCAGATCTCTTGTGCTGGGAGCGGTCATGCATTCGGGTCAACTCGTCTTTGCGCAAGTCATGTCTTACCTGTCCTTGAAGGCTTTCAGCCGAATGGTTTTGGCCAGTCGGGCACAGCATAAGGTCAAAGATTTCTCCTGCCTCGATCATTTCTTGGCATTGTCTTTTGCCCAACTGACCGCTCTCAAGTCTTTGCGCGATATCGAGATCAATTTGCGTGTGCAGCGCCAACATCTCTACCACTTGGGCTTTCGCTGCAAGACCATCTCGAGCAACACATTGACCAACGCCAACCGTGTTCGGCGGTGAGAAGTCTTGGCCGACTTGGCGCATCATTTGATCGGCGTGGCTCGCCCGCTCCACGCCAACGATACAACGAGCACCGAGCACCGAGCTCAACTCGTTGATGGGCGCAACCGTTTACTCTTTGGATTCGACTACGATCGATTTGTGTTTGTGCCTGTTTTCTCGGACGCCGTTTCTTACGATAAAAGCAGCCATCAAACTTCACACATTGATGGATCTGCGTGGATCGATTCCGAGTTTTATTCACATCAGCGACGGCAAGATGCACGATGTCAAAGTCCTCGGCAGGGACGCCAAAGCTTGCGACAAGAAGTTCGTCTGGCGAATCCATGCCCCTCACCTGCTGACCTACGAAAACGGGGACAAACAATAACGCAGAAGAAAAGGCAGCCTCGCTGATACTGACTGGCAGCCAATTCGGGGCTATCCCTTGGGGATAGACCCAGCAATCTGAGTCAATGAGCAGATGGCGTCTCTTTGCTGCTGGTTGATCAGACGTGGCCTTGGCCTCGGCCGAGGGCGAAGCGGCAAAGCTCAAAGAGCGGCCGGATATTCGCCGCGCCTATGTGGGGCTGGAGCAGGAATAGCCTGCGGCAAGCGTGTTCGCTTCGGTGCAGCCACAGCGCGCGGTGCGCGCTCGAGGGGCGCTGCTATTCGATCTCGCTTCTGTTCGATTTCGCCGTTACTCGATCTTGATGTTCGCAATCTTCACCACGCGACCCCATTGCGCGATGTCGGCTTTCAGAAATGCGCTGGCTTGTTCCGGGGTCAGGGGGTCTGGGATGCCACCGCGCTCCAGGATGCGGTCGCGCAACTGGGGCTCCCTGAGCACGGCCTGCACATCAGTGCTGACCTTGTCGACAATGTCGCGCGGTACGCCGCTCTGAAAGAACAACGCTGCCCACGCCATAGCCGAGAAGCCAGTGTAACCCTGCTCGGCAATGGTCGGCACATCGGGCAATTGGGGTATGCGCTGCGGCGTGCAGACGGCCAGCGGCAAGATCTTGCCGGACTTGATGTGCGGCAGCGCGGAAGCAACGCCGTCCAGCATGATCTGTATCTGCCCTGCGAGCAGGTCGGACATGGCCGGCCCGCTGCCGCGGTACGAAACATGCACCATGTCGATCTTGGCCACGTGCTTGAAGAGCTCAGCCGTCATGTGCTGCGAAGTGCCCGTGCCGGCGGAGCCGTAGCTGAGCTTGCCGGGGTTCTTGGTGGCGGCGGTCACGAGTTGCCCCAGCGTGGTGAAGCCGCTGCTGGGGTGCACCACGATCACAAGCGGGCCTATGTACAGGCCGGTGACGGTCTGGAAGTCCTTGACCGGATCGTAAGGCAGCTTATCGTACAGATTGGGGTTGACGGTGACTGATTGCGAGCCTCCCAGCACCATGGTGTAACCATCGGGCAGCGCGGTCTTGCCCTGTACCATGCCTGGCACGCCGGCGCCCCCGGCCTTGTTTTCCACCACCACGTTCTGGCCCCATTTCTGGGACAGCCGCTCGGCGATCATGCGGCCGAAGATGTCTGCGCCTTGTCCCGGTGGAAACGGGATCAACAGCTTGACGGGCCGGTTCGGATAGCCCACAGCGGTTTGGGCATAAGCGGGCAGGCCGACCAGAGCCGGTGCGATCGAGAGAAAGGTGCGACGTCGGATGCTCATGGTTGTCTCCATTGGTAAGCTGGCTAAAGAGAATGCGTTCGTGAGAAAGGCTGCCGAGGCAGCACGGAGCCGTGCGATGCAGCGTAACTGCTCTAGAACAGTTTATCACAGACTGCTATAATGCAGTTTAATTATTGGAGACATCTGGAGACTACGAATGAGTACTTACCCCACATCCGCGCTGCCCGGCATGCAGCACGTGGCCAGCGGGTTCAGGCCCCGGATCGCTTTCATCGGTGGCATTTACCATGAGACCGCTGCCGCCTTGCTCGCGCAAACGATGGACGTCGTGCCGCTTCACACGCCTTCGCCTGAGGAGATCCGCATCGCTCTGCGCGATTGCCACCTGGCCATAGTTCGCTACCCCTACAAGCTGGACGGGCCGGTGCTGCAGGACGCCCGGCAACTGATCGCGGTGGCTTCCTCGGGCCGCGGAACCGATTCCATCGACGTACCCTCGTGCACC
>JBIKRC010000388.1:0-2527 GCA_044349375.1 Limnohabitans sp. | reverse complement strand
CTGGACCTGATCGGCAAAACCATGATCAGCCCTGGCGACAAGGTGATCGTGGAAGGCCCGACCTTTTTGGCCACCATCCAGTGCTTCCGTTTGTATGGGGCAGAACTCATCAGCGCCCCGGTGGACGGCCATGGCGTGAAAACCGATGAGCTGGAAAAGCTGATCGCCGAGCACAAGCCCAAATTTGTGTACCTGATCCCCACCTTCGGAAACCCCAGCGGTGCCTTGCTGAGCGCTGAGCGCCGCCGCCAAGTGCTGGAAATGGCCGTCAAACACCAGACCCTGGTCGTCGAAGACGACCCGTATGGCGATTTGTATTTTGGCGAATCCCCACCACCCAGTTTGCTGGCCATGAGCGCATCGGTGCCCGGCAGCCGCGAGCTGTTGGTGCATTGCGGCTCGCTGTCCAAGGTGTTGTCGCCCGGCCTGCGTGTGGGCTGGATGGTGGCACCGGCCGAGTTGCTGTCGCGCGCCACCATGTGCAAACAGTTCAGCGATGCGCACACCAGCACCTTTGCCCAAGCCACGGCCGCGCAATACCTCAAAGCTGGTCGCATGCCCGCCACGCTCGACAAAGTGCGCAGCGTCTATGCCCAGCGTGCCCAAACCATGGGCGACGCTTTGCGCCGTGAACTGGGCGATGCCGTCGAGTTTGTGCAGCCTCAAGGCGGTTTATTCGTGTGGGCGCGCCTCACAGGCGCAGGCGGCAAGGTCAAGGATGGCAATGTGTTCGCCAAAAGCGCCATCGCGCAAGGGGTGGCCTTTGTGCCGGGCACACCGTTTTTCTGCGCTAACCCCGACCACGCCACCTTCCGCCTGAGCTTTGCCACCGTGGGCGAAGACAAGATCCTCGAAGGCGTTGCGCGCCTGGCCAAGGCTTTGTAAACCATGGACAACCAGGAGCGGTGCATCACCGTCAACGGCACCGAAGTTTGCCTGCAAGGGCAGGGGGACGAAGTCATCCTCATGCTGCATGGCTGGCCCGACACCCGCGCCCTGTGGGACGGCACCGTGGTCGCACTGCAAGACCGCTCCAGTTGTGCCCGCCTGACACTGCCTGGCTTTGAGACGGGCCCTGCCGCGACCAGCTTGGACGACATGTGCCAGCTCTTGCGTCAGATCGTGGACCGCATCAGCCCCGACCAGCCCGTGACCTTGCTGCTGCACGATTGGGGCTGCATTTTTGGCTACGAATTTGCCATGCGCCACCCCGATCGCGTGGCCCGTGTGGTGGCGGTGGATGTGGGCGACCACAATTCCGGGTCCTTGTTGCGCGAGTGGGGTTTGAAGGAAAAACTGTCCGTCATGGGCTACCAAGTGTGGCTGGCCTTGGCTTGGAAGCTGGGCGGCAACTTGGGCACTCGCATGACCCGCGCCATGGCCCGCTGGCTGCGCTGCCCCACGGACCCGGCCTCGATCACACACAAGATGAACTACCCCTATGCCATGCAGTGGTTCAGCACGGCGGGCGGCTTCAAGCGGGCGGCACAAATCCAGTTGCCCATGCCGCTGCTGTTTGTTTATGGCGAGCGTAAGCCCTTCATGTTCCATTCGGTCAAATGGCTGAAAAAAGTCGCGGCCAACCCCGGCAGTTCAGTACAGGGCTTGCCTTGTGGGCATTGGGTCATGGTGTCCAAACCCGAAGCTTTCCATGCGCGAGTGCGTCAATGGTTGTGGGGCGAAGCCTGAGCGGACAAGGCAGGAAGGCTCGCGCATGAAACCCGAAGACCTGATGAAACTGGTCAACACGCCCATGCCCTATGGCAAACACAAAGGCATGCTGATCGCCGATTTGCCCGGCAACTACCTCAACTGGTTTGCGCGTGAGGGTTTCCCCAAGGGTGAAATCGGTCAACTGCTGCAGCTCATGCAGGAGATTGACCACAACGGCTTGAGTGATTTGCTCAAACCCCTGCGTCAGCCCCGATGAGTTGGGGCTTGAGGCCATGGGCTTTTTTGGACAGCAGACTTGGAGCGTTGGCTCAATCGTCCTCGGCTGCGCTGATCTCGGGAAACAGCACCTCGGTGAAACCAAATCGGCTGAAGTCGCGTACCCGCATGGGGTAGAGCTTGCCGATCAGGTGGTCGCATTCGTGTTGCACCACGCGGGCGTGAAAACCGTCCACCGTGCGGTCGATGGGTGTGCCTTTTTCATCGCAGCCGGTGTAGCGGATGCGCGACCAGCGCGGCACCACACCGCGCAAGCCGGGCACCGAGAGGCAACCCTCCCAATCCTCTTCTTCCTCAGCGCCCAAAGGGATGATTTCTGGGTTGAGCAGCACCGTGCGCGGTACCAGCGGGCGGCCCGGGTAGCGCGGGTTCAAGGCCGTGCTGCCAAAAATCACCAGTTGCAGGTTCACGCCAATTTGCGGGGCGGCCAGGCCTGCGCCGTTCACGGCCGCCATGGTGTCGTGCAAGTCGGCGATCAAGGCGTGCAGCTCGGGCGTGTCAAAGGTTTGCACCGGCTCGGCCACGCGCAGCAATCGGGCGTCGCCCATCTTGAGGATTTCTCGAACGGTCATGGCGG
>JBIKRC010000387.1:0-2567 GCA_044349375.1 Limnohabitans sp. | reverse complement strand
CAGCTTGATCTTCTTGGGGTCTTTGCCGACGATCTTCAAGCCGTTCAAAATGGCCGCGCCCACCACGATGGCGGTGCCGTGCTGGTCGTCATGAAAGACCGGGATCTTCATGCGCTCGCGCAGCTTGCGCTCGATGTAGAAGCAGTCGGGGGCCTTGATGTCTTCGAGGTTGATGCCGCCAAAAGTCGGCTCCAGTGACGCGATGATCTCGACCAGTTTGTCCGGGTCTTTCTCGTTGATCTCGATGTCGAACACGTCGATGCCCGAAAACTTTTTGAACAGCACCCCCTTGCCTTCCATGACCGGCTTGCTGGCCAATGGGCCGATGTCGCCCAAGCCCAGCACGGCGGTGCCGTTGGTCACCACGCCCACCAAGTTGCCTCGGCTGGTGTACTTGAAGGCGTTGGCTGGGTCTTTGACGATCTCTTCACAAGGGGCCGCCACGCCGGGTGAATAAGCCAGCGCCAAATCGTGCTGGTTGACCAACTGTTTGGTCGGGGCGATGGCGATTTTGCCGGGGGTGGGGAACTCGTGGTACTCCAGTGCGGCTTTGCGCAGCTGAGCGCGTTTTTCTTCTGCTTGGACCTTGTTGGTCATTGTTTTGGCTCCGTTGTAGGGGTGTGCTGTCAGGGCTGCCTGGATTCAGCAGACCAGATGCTAAGAAAGGAATTTGTCAACGCGCAAGGTGACATTCGGTCAGTATTTTCATTGTAGACCCGGGATTCAAGCCTTTGAGTCTGGGTAATGCCATTCTCAAGTGAGTTGGCTTTTGACTTTTGCGCACAAATGGCAGCGATCAACGCAAATGCTTCCAGGCTTTGTGTTGCAAGGCCTCGGTCACTCGGGTCGTGCGTGAACCCGCCAGCACTCGGCATGTGGCCCCGGCTTGCAAAAAGCCGGTTTGCTCAACCGCCAGATAAAAACCACAGCGCCCGCTTTGCACCATGTCTTTGGCGGCCTGGGCATACCCCATGACGGCGTTGAACTTGCCGCAAGGCTCGCGCGGCTGGGTCACGCGTAAAACCACGTCGCCAAAGTCGAGGCGGTCGCCGATGAACAGGTCTTGTTCCAGCAGGCCTTGCAAGCTCAGGTTTTCACCCAAATAACCCGGCGCCAAGGGTTCTTCAAACATCGTCGCGCCCTGGGCCTGCCGCTGCGCCTGCCACCAAGGCAGGTGTTCCGAAGGCAAGGCATACACCGCTTTGCTCAGGCCGCCATGCACCGACAAGTCGGCCTGCTCGTCACCGGCGAGGCCCAGGACCCCGACTTCGATGGGGCCAGAGACGGTGGTTTTGCCAATGGCCGACACCAGCTTGCGCCCGCCCACCATCAGGGAGCGAGCCTGGCCGGTCTGGATGGCGAGCAGCGTGCCCGAAAAACCGGGCCGCAAAGTCGGCTGCATGGGCCTTTCAGTCCCGCATCAGTGCTTCGATCTCGTCGGCCTTGACCGGCACGCCCCGCGTGATCAGCTCACACCCCGAGGCGGTCACGATGGCGTCGTCTTCGATGCGGATGCCAATGTTGTGGAAGGGCTCGGGCACGCCGGGCGCTGGGCGCACATACAAGCCCGGCTCGATGGTCAGCACCATGCCTGGCTGCAAGATGCGGCTGGGGCGGTCCTTGATGAGCTCACCGTTCAGCGGGTCTTTGCGTTCGCTCACTTGGCCCACCTGCGAAGGCTCGACATAACTGCCGCAGTCGTGCACATCCATGCCCAGCCAGTGGCCGGTGCGGTGCATGTAAAACTGGAAATAGCTGCGGTTGGCGATCACGTCTTGCGCGTTGCCCACCTTGTTTTTGTCGAGCAAGCCCACGTCCAGCAGGCCTTGTGCCAGCACGGCCACGGTGGCCTCGTGCGGGTCCACAAAACGCGCACCGGCCTTGGTAGCAGCCACGGCCGCATCTTGCGAGGCCAGCACCAGGTCGTACAAAGCGCGTTGCGGTCCGGTGAATTTTCCGTTGGCCGGGAAAGTGCGGGTGATGTCGCTGGCGTAACCGTCGAGTTCGCAACCCGCGTCGATCAGCACCAGATCGCCGTCTTTGATCAGCGCCGCATCGGCGCGGTAGTGCAACACGCAGGCATTGGCCCCGCCCGCCACGATGGAGCCGTAAGCTGGGTACCGCGAGCCGTGCTGACGAAATTCGTGCAGCAACTCAGCGTCCAGGTGGTATTCGCGCACCTCTTGGCCCGCACGCAGCATGGCCGCGCTGCGCTGCATGGCGCGGATGTGGGCGCGGGCGCTGATGGCGCTGGCGCGGCGCATGATGTCCTGCTCGTGCGCGTCTTTCACCAGGCGCATCTCGTCAAGCAGGCTGCACAGGTCGCGCTGCTGCTCGGGGCACAAAGCACCATAGCGCACCCGCGCACGCACCGACTGCAGCCAACCGCTCACCAGGCTTTCCAGCCCGATGTGGATGGCAAAGGGGTACCAAACGGTGTTGCGGTTTTCGAGCAACTTGGGCATGTGGGCGGCCATCTCGCCGATGGGTAAAGCCCTGTTCACGCCCAAAGCGGCTGGCGCGGCCTCAGGCCCTAGGCGAATGCCGTCCCAGATTTCGCGCTCCAG
>JBIKRC010000386.1:0-2568 GCA_044349375.1 Limnohabitans sp. | reverse complement strand
GGACAGCTTTGGCACGCCGCACACCGACCGCAGCACCACAGGCCCTACGCACATCTTCAACTTGGGTCACGGTATCAGCCAGTACACCCCGCCTGAGCATGTGACGGCGCTGGTCGAGGCGGTGCACAGCCATTCGAAGGCCCTGCGCCAAAAGTGAACGCGATGGGCTTGGACCGAACGCCCCGCTAGCATAAAAATCAAGCGCACAAACACTTTTTTTACAAAATAAAAGCCGCTTGACGCTTGACTTATGCACAAAAGTAGACAGCAGCTGAAAACCCATCGTTCTGCTGCACAGCAACATAAGGGGCCCAAACCCCCTCACGCAAGTCGTTGATTTCATTGGACTTTATTTCCTGCACATTGAACGGGCATTTTGACGGAAGGCTTGATTTTCAAGGCCTCCGAGGCATCCCGACAGAGTTTTCAACAAAGTTATCCACAGATTTTCTGAATCAACCCCAAAGCGCTTTGAAATCAAGGACTTAGCCCCTCTTTCAAGAATTCAGCTAACTTGCAATACTGACAAATTCACCACAAAACATCGGAAACAATGTGAGTGCACACCACTGGATCGATGTTGCCGTCCAGACACCGGCCCACAGCCCCGTCGGGGGGCTGCTGAGTTACCGCAGCCCCTTTTTGCTGCATTTGGGACAACTCGTGCGCGTGCCCTTGGGCAAGCGAGACGTGCTGGGTGTGGTGTGGGCGCTGCGCGATGCAGCACCGGCGGACATGCCCGAATCGGCAGTGCGCGACGTGCTGGGCGTGCTCGAAGGCCTGGCCCCGCTGGACAGCGCATGGCGGCAGCTGGTGCAATTTTCGGCCCAGTATTACCAGCGCTCTTTGGGAGAGGTGGCCTTGGCGGCGCTGCCGCCACAATTGCGCGACTTGACCTCCGAACAACTCGCGCGTCGCCTGAAAAAGCAGAACGCCGACCGTGCCGTGCACACCACGCCCGGTCCCGCCCTTTCGCAAGAACAAAGCACCGTGCTGGCGCAAATGGCCAGCGGCACCGGGCCCTTCTTGCTGTTTGGCAGCACCGGCAGCGGCAAAACCGAGGTGTATTTGCAAGCCGTCGAGCGCATGCTGGCCACCGACCCCCAAGCCCAAGCTTTGCTCATGGTGCCCGAGATCAACCTCACGCCCCAGCTCGAAGAGCGGGTGCGAGCGCGTTTTGGCAGCGAAGCCGTGGTGTCGATGCACAGCGGCATGACGCCTGCCCAGCGCCTCAAGGGCTGGCTGGCCGCCCATGCAGGCCACGCCCGCATCGTGCTGGGCACACGCATGGCCATTTTTGCGTCCATGCCGCACCTGAAACTGATCGTGGTCGACGAAGAACACGACCCCAGCTACAAACAGCAAGAGGGCGCCCGCTATTCGGCGCGAGACTTGGCGGTGTACCGTGGACGCCTGCACAACGCCCCGGTGCTGCTGGCCTCGGCCACACCTTCACTGGAAAGCTGGCACCACAGCCGCCCAGCCGATGCCCAAGATCCCGGCGGTCGTTACCAACGCCTGCTGATGCCCTCGCGCATTGGCACGGCCCTTTTGCCCAAAGTGCGGCGCGTGGACATGAACAAGCAACCGCGCCGCGTCGTGTTGTCCACCCAGTTGGTGGCGGCCATCCAAGAGCGGGTGGAGCGCGGCGAGCAATGCATGCTGCTGCTCAACCGCCGGGGCTATGCGCCGGTGCTGCACTGCGCAGACTGCGGCTGGAAAAGCGAGTGCAAGCACTGCAGCGCATTTCGGGTGTTCCACAAGATCGACCGCACCTTGCGCTGCCACCACTGCGGCCTGACCGAGCGCGTGCCCCGCGCCTGCCCCGAATGCGGCAACGCCGACATCGCGCCCATTGGCCGCGGCACCGAACAGCTGGAAGAACACCTGAGCGAGTTGTTGGCGCACGTTTTGCGCCCAGATGGCACCCCGGTGCGCATCGCCCGCATCGACGCCGACAGCACCCGCTTGAAAGGCGCACTGGAGAGCCAACTGGCCCAAGTGCACTCGGGCGAAGTGGACGTGTTGGTCGGCACGCAAATGATTGCCAAGGGGCATGACTTTCGGCGCATCACGCTGGTGGCGGCCATCAACCCCGACACGGCCTTGTTTTCGAGTGACTTTCGCGCACCCGAGCGGCTGTTTGCGCTGCTCATGCAAGCCGCAGGCCGCGCCGGACGCGACGCCGCGCAAAGTGCCTCCAGCGAAATGTGGGTGCAAACCTTTCACCCGCAACACGCGCTGTTTGAGGCGCTTAAAAAAAACGACTACCCGGCCTTTGCCGCGAGTGAGTTGGCCGAGCGCACCGCTGCCGACCTGCCGCCCATCAGCCACCAGGCCCTGCTGCGCGCCGACGCCCGCACGCAAGAAGCCGCCCAGGGCCTGCTGAACGCCGCCCGCGAAGCCCTGGAAGCCCAGCTTAGCGCCGACCCGTCCACGGCGGATTTGGTGCTTCAAGTGAGTGTGTACCCCGCCGTGCCCATGAGCATGCAGCGCGTGGCCGATGTGGAACGCGCCCAAATGCTGTTGGAAAGCCCCAGCCGCATGGCGCTGCAAAAAATGCTGTGG
>JBIKRC010000385.1:0-2569 GCA_044349375.1 Limnohabitans sp. | reverse complement strand
AGTTTTGGGGCGTACATCGCAAGCTGTGCGCCCTCTGTTTTGGTTGTTGACCGCTACTTTTCGGAGTCGAAGATATGGCAAAAGAGAAATTTGAACGGACCAAGCCCCACGTCAACGTGGGCACCATCGGTCACGTTGACCATGGCAAAACCACGCTGACAGCGGCCATCACCACCGTGTTGGCTGCCAAGTTCGGCGGTGCTGCCAAAGCGTACGACCAGATCGACGCTGCGCCCGAAGAAAAAGCCCGTGGTATCACGATCAACACCGCTCACGTTGAGTACGAGACGGCTAACCGTCACTACGCGCACGTTGACTGCCCCGGCCACGCTGACTATGTGAAGAACATGATCACGGGTGCTGCCCAGATGGACGGCGCGATTTTGGTGTGTTCCGCTGCTGACGGCCCTATGCCTCAGACCCGCGAGCACATCTTGTTGGCCCGCCAGGTGGGCGTGCCTTACATCATCGTGTTCCTGAACAAGTGCGACATGGTTGACGACGCCGAGTTGCTCGAACTGGTCGAGATGGAAGTGCGCGAGTTATTGTCCAAGTACGACTTCCCAGGCGACGACACCCCGATCATCCAGGGTTCTGCCAAGCTGGCTTTGGAAGGCGACAAGGGTCCCATGGGCGAAGAAGCCATCATGAAACTCGCTGAGGCCCTGGACACCTACATCCCCCTGCCAGAGCGTGCAGTGGACGGTGCCTTCTTGATGCCCGTGGAAGACGTGTTCTCCATCTCCGGTCGCGGCACTGTGGTGACGGGCCGTATCGAGCGCGGTATCGTCAAAGTCGGCGAAGAAATCGAAATTGTGGGCATCAAAGACACCGTCAAGACCACTTGCACGGGCGTTGAGATGTTCCGCAAGCTGCTGGACCAAGGTCAAGCGGGCGACAACGTCGGTATCTTGCTGCGCGGCACCAAGCGCGAAGACGTCGAGCGCGGCCAAGTGCTGTGCAAGCCCGGTTCGATCAAGCCGCACACCCACTTCACGGGCGAGATCTATGTCTTGTCCAAAGACGAAGGTGGCCGTCACACGCCATTCTTCAACAACTACCGTCCCCAGTTCTACTTCCGTACAACGGACGTGACGGGCGCGATCGAATTGCCAGAAGGCAAAGAGATGGTGATGCCGGGTGACAACGTGTCGATCACTGTGAAGTTGATCAACCCCATTGCGATGGAAGAAGGCTTGCGCTTTGCCATCCGCGAAGGTGGCCGCACGGTTGGCGCTGGCGTCGTTGCCAAGATCATCGCTTAATTCTTTTGTGGCGCAGCAGTGCAAAGGCTTGGCCTTTGCGCTGTAGCAAGCAGAACACTCACCACAAGGAATTGACATGTCATCCAAGCAAAAAATCCGCATCCGCCTGAAGGCGTTTGACTACAAATTGATCGACCAGTCGGCTGCTGAGATCGTTGACACCGCCAAGCGCACCGGCGCGATTGTCAAGGGCCCCGTGCCTTTGCCAACCCGCATGAAGCGTTTTGACATCTTGCGTTCACCGCACGTCAACAAGACCAGCCGTGACCAGTTGGAAATCCGCACGCACCAGCGTTTGATGGACATCGTGGACCCGACTGACAAAACAGTCGACGCCCTGATGAAGCTCGATCTGCCTGCAGGCGTGGACGTCGAAATCAAGCTGCAGTGATGCAGTTTGGGATGGCTGAAAAGCCATCCGAACACTTGAAATAGAGCCTGATTTGCCAGAAATGGCGAGTCGGGCTATAATTTCAGGCTCGCCTGATGAAGGTGAGATTTATTAACAGTCTTTCACACACCAAACGTGGCTGCCAATTGAAGTGGCCACGGTGGAAGTTTTGGAGAAAAACAATGAGTCTTAGCAACTCCCTCGGGTTGCTGGGTCGCAAGGTGGGCATGATGCGTCTGTTCACTGATGATGGGGATTCCGTTCCTGTCACAGTGTTGGATGTGTCTAACAACCGTGTATCCCAGGTCAAAACCCAAGAGAACGATGGCTATGTCGCTTTGCAAGTGACATTTGGTGCCCGCAAGGCATCGCGCGTGACCAAGCCCATCGCTGGTCACCTGGCCAAAGCCGGTGTGGAAGCCGGTGAAATCATTCAAGAATTCCGCGTGACCTCTGACACAGCAGCCCAGTACGCCGCCGGCGCCACTGTGCCTGTGGCCGCCGTGTTTGCTGTGGGCCAGAAAGTGGACGTGCAAGGCACTTCCATCGGTAAGGGCTTCACCGGCACGATCAAGCGTCACAACTTCAAATCGCAGCGCGCATCGCACGGTAACAGCCGTTCGCACAACGTGCCCGGTTCGATTTCGATGGCGCAAGATCCAGGCCGCGTGTTCCCAGGCAAGAAAATGTCGGGTCACCTCGGTGATGTGACTTGCACCACGCAGAACCTGGCCGTGATCCGCGTTGACGAAGCCCGTGGCCTGTTGATGGTCAAGGGTGCCATTCCCGGTTCCAAAGGTGGTTTCGTGACCGTGCGTCCCGCCGTTAAAGTTAAAGGAGCGAACTGATGCAGCTCGAACTCCTGAACGACCAAGGTCAAGCCGCTTCCAAAGTGGACGCGCCAGAGACTGTG
>JBIKRC010000384.1:0-2578 GCA_044349375.1 Limnohabitans sp. | reverse complement strand
TTAAAAATTTTCCGATCCATCATTCAGGGCGAAATCCGAAGACGCCCCCGGTGCGTGTCACCACCACCAAAGTCTGACCTGCGGCCACAGGGCGGCCGGTGATGGCGCTGCCATCGGTACCGATGCGCTGCAGGGGCTGCCCGTTTTGGGGCGAGAGTGCATGCAACCAGCCCTCCTGATCACCCACCACAAGGGCTTGGCCCCAAGCCAAAGGCATGCTCACGCCCCGAAAACGCAAAGCCTCTTGCGTCCAAAGAGGCGCACCCGAAGCGCGTTGCCAAGCTTGCAGCTTGCCATCGGACTCGACGCCCCACAGGGTTTGGGCGTCACCGTCCAGGCCTTGGTGACCATTGGCGGGGCGACTCCAGGCCATGCGGCCATTGGTGCCATCGACACAGGACACCGCGGTTTGAAATGCGCGCACGCAAACCGAATTGCCCACACGGCTAGGACCCGCAACCAAGTCAACCAGTCGCTCGACTTCGTTGGTGCCACGGGTGCTGCCCACCAGGGTTTCCCAGCGCACAGCGCCCGTCAAAGGGTTCAGGGACACCAGACGCCCGCCCCAGCCAACCAGCAACTGGTCACCCACCGGCATCAGCAAACCGGCTTGGCGCAGCACCAGCGGGTCCCCGGGGCGCTGCTGCGTCCAGAGTTTTTGGCCCGTGGCCCCATCAAAAGCGCTCACGGATCGATCGCCCGTCAACACAAACACGCGGGCACCCGCCACCAAAGGCGGCGTGTAAGACAAGGCGGGCAAAGCTTGTCGCCAAAGGACACGGCCCGCTTCGACGGTCACCAGTTCGTTGTTGCGCGTGACCACGGCAAAGCGCTGGCCATCACCGCCAACGCCCGCCTGAATGGGCGCGCCCAAGTTCAGCCGCCAGACATCGCGGCCATTGGCCGCATCGATCAGGGCCAACTGGCCTGCCGTAGAGGCCACGGCCACTTGCTGACCATGGGCAGAGGCCATGAGGGGGGTGCTGACCTCGCCAATTTGGTTGGTCCAAACTTTTTGCAGCTTGAACGTGCCGCTGACAGCAGGCAAAGGTGCAGGTTGCGGTTTGTCAGGCGCGCTCGAGCAAGCCGACAACACGAACAAGCTGGCCACAGCCAACCAGCGGCCGCGCAGAGAGTTGAACAAACGTGTCACTTGGTGCTTCCTGTCGCAGTGGCCGGGCTGGCGGTTTCTGGATCCAAGCCCAAAGCATTGAGCTTGGCTTGCACCAAGCGCCTGTAATCGGGACTGTCACTCAACAGTTGCCAAGCGTTTTGATAAGCACTGACCGCTTCGCCTTTTTGACCTTTGACTTGCATGACGTCGCCACGCAAATCAGCAGCCAAACCCGCCATGGCCGGGGTAAAAGGCGCACTCAACTGGGCCAGCGCCTCGTCGTTCGAGCCGGCATCGAGCAAGAGCGCAGAAAGTCGCAAACGCGCAATGTCGCGGTACGCAGGGTCGGGCGCCACCTCAGCAACCCACTTCAAAGCGGCACGGGCGGCTTCGGCTTTGTCTTTGGCCTGCAAAGCCTTGGCCGCCAGCAAGGCAGCTTGGTGGGCGTATTGCGTACCACCGAACTTGTCTTTCATGTCGGCCAAACTGCGCTCCACACGGACCACATCCCCAGCAGTGACGGCGCGCTCGACCTCGTCAAACAGCACAGCGGCCTTGGCCGCCTGGTCTCGTTGCCAATATTGGTAGCCGTTCCAGGCCGCATAGCTGCCCAAAACGACGATCAGCACCCAGGAAATCAGGTTGCCGTATTTCTTCCAGAAATGTTTGATCTGGTCGAGTTGTTCTTGTTCTTCAAGGTCGAGGGCTTTGGCCATGGTGTGAGTGATGAGTTGAGCGCTTCAAAGCGCGGATTGTAGGCTGTGGGCCCACGCGGCCACAGTGTTCAGCGGCTCGGTGCGCTGGGCACCTGCACCGTCACGCAGTGATTTGACCGCGACCAGGCCTTGGGCCAATTCTTCGGCACCGAAGACCAGGGCGAAACGCGCACCCGAGGCATCGGCTTTTTTGAACTGGGACTTCATGCTGCCCATGCCGTCACCCGAGCCCGCATGCATCTGGGCCGACACGCCACAAGCGCGCAAGCTCTGCAGCGCCTGCATGGCCACGGGCAAGGCGGCGGTCTCGGGGATGATGGCGTACACATCGGGGGCCAAATCGGGCAAAGTCTCGCCCTGCTCCTTGATGAGCTCGAGCACGCGCTCGACACCCAAGGCCCACCCTACAGCAGGTGTTGGCTTGCCGCCAATTTGCTCAATCAGGTAGTCGTAACGGCCGCCGCCGCAAATCGTGCCCTGCGAACCCAGGCTGGTGGTGATGAACTCGAACACCGTGAGGTTGTAATAGTCCATGCCACGCACCAAGCGCGGGTTGATGCTGTAGGCCACGCCATTGGCATCCAAAATAGCTTTGACTGAGTTGAAGTGGGCCAGCGAAGCCTCGCCCAAAAAGTCGAGCAAACGGGGGGCGGCCTCCACCACGCTTTGTATGGCCGGGTTCTTGGTGTCCAGGATGCGCAGCGGATTGGTGTGCAGCCGGCGCTTGGCCTCTTCGTCCAGCACATCG
>JBIKRC010000050.1:0-9898 GCA_044349375.1 Limnohabitans sp. | reverse complement strand
CAAAGGGAAACACCACCTGCTCGGGGCCCACCAATTCTTCGGCCACTTGGCGCGCGAAATCGGTTTCGGCCTCGCTGTTGATGACCACCGGGTAACCGCGCTCGTACTCGATCTCGACCTCGCCGCCATACGAGCTGACTTGGTCCCGCACCAAATGCGTGATGCGCTCTTGCAAACGGTTGCGCACCTCGGGGCTGAACGAGCGGATGCTCAGGCCCAGCGTGGCGAACTCGGGGATCACGTTGGACGCTTGGCCCGCGTGCACCGAGCCAATGGTCACCACCGCCGTCTGTGTGGGGTCGATGTTGCGCGAGACCACAGTTTGCAACGCCATGATCAAACTGCCCGCGATCATCACCGGGTCCACCGCCTGGTGCGGCCTGGCGGCATGGCCGCCGCGGCCAATGACCTTGATGCGGCAATTGTCCGAGGCCGACATGAAAGCGCCCTTGCCAAACATGAAGGTGCCCTGCGCTGCACCGGGGTGGTTGTGCATGCCAAAAATCGCGTCGCAGGGAAAGCGATCGAACAAACCATCGGCAATCATTTGCTGCGCACCACTGTTTTTGCCGGCCTCTTCGGCCGGTTGAAACACCAGGTGCACCGTGCCCTGAAACTGCCGCGTTTTGGCCAGTTGCTGCGCAGCCCCCATCAGCATGGCCGTGTGGCCATCGTGACCACAAGCGTGCATGGTGCCTGCATGGGCACTGGCATACGGTCTGCCAGTTTCTTCGTGAATCGGCAAGGCGTCCATGTCAGCGCGCAAGGCGATGCCCCGGCCCGCGCCGTTTTGCAGTGTGGCCACCAGGCCATGCCCGCCGACGTTGCGGGTGACTCGGTAGCCCCAGCCTTCCAGGCGGTCACCCACCCATTGCGCGGTAGATTTTTCCTGAAACGACAGCTCCGGAAATTTGTGCAAGTGCTGGCGCGCTTCGCGCAGCGAGGGCTCGGCCCCAAGCAGGTCCGAGATTTGGCAAAAACAGGTGTAACGAGCGTTCATTTCAGACTTTCAGCGTGACAGCGCAGGCACCGCGCCCGAGCCCAGATCCCAATACAAACCGGTCATGACCGCCAAGGCCTCGCGCAGCAACTCGGCAGGCAAATGCTCGTTGGGTGCGTGCTGCGAACAGCCGGGGTAAGAGTGCGGCACCCAAATCGTTTTTAGGCCCAGCACGTCGGTGAAGATATCGTTGGGCAAAGAGCCGCCCAGATTGGGCAGCACCGCCGGTTTTTTGCCCGTGGTGTGGGCCAGCGAATCCACCGCCCAGCGCACCCAGTCATCGTCCGGGTCGATGCGGGTGGCCTTGAACAACTCGTCGCGTGCCGCCTTGATCTGCACAAAGCCAAAACCATGCCGGTCCAGGTGCCTGCGCAAGGCGGGCAGGATGTCGTTCGGGTCAATGCCCACCACAAAGCGCAACTGCCCGCAGGCCCAGGCCCTGGCCGGAATGGCGTTGACCGGCGTGTCGGGGTTGCCGGTTTTGAAGGCCAGCACCTCAAACGAAGACCAGCCAAACACGCGCTCAGCGGGGCTCAAGCCCGGCTGGCCCCAGCCAGGCTCAATGACCGGCCCATCGGCACCGCCATCCACTTCGCAATCGGCCAGCACACGACGCACCGAGACGGGCAAAGAAGCGGGCTTCCACTCGGGCACCAAAATTTCACCCGTGGCCGACACCAGGCTGGCCAGCGCGTGCGCCATCTGAATGCCGGGGTTGGAGATCAGGCCGCCCCAGTTGCCCGAATGGTGCGCGCCCACACGCGATTCGATGGACAACTCAAAATTGATACAGCCGCGTGAGCCCAGAAAAATCGTGGGCCGGTCTGCCCGCAGTCGGGGGCCGTCTGACGCGATCAGCAAATCGGCTTGCATCAAGTCGCGGTTTTCGGCGCACACATCGCGCAAACCGGGCGAGCCGGTTTCCTCGCCCATCTCGATCAGGTATTTGGCATTGAAGCCCAACCGCCCGCGCTCGGCCAGCACGCAGGCCATGGCCTGCAGGTTCACGCTGTGCTGGCCCTTGTTGTCGGCAATGCCCCGGCCATACCAGCGCCCGGCTTGCTCGGTCAGCGACCAGGGCGACAAACCGCTTTTCCATTCTTTGTCCAGGCCCCGAATCACGTCGCCATGGCCGTAGCCCAGCGCGGTGGGCAAAGCCGGGTCTTCGATGCGTTCGGCCCACAAAAACGGCGCTTTGGCCTTGGGGTGCTGCAGCAGGCGACAGGCAAAGCCCATGGCTTCAAAGGCAGGTTGCATCTCTTGTGTGAGGTAAGCCTGCAGCTGCTCGGCCCGTTCGGGGTTTTGGCTTTCGGTGGGGGCGGCCACGCGTCGCGCCAGGGTTTGCTGGAAATGGCCCTCGTCAAAATGGCGCTGGGCTCGGTCAATGGCGGCTTGTCGGCTCATGGGTCTTTCCAAAGCCACGAAAAGTCATGGCAGGTGAAATCAAAGCACCAAGGTGCCAGCACAGCGCCTGCAAGTCAAGCACCCATGTGCTGGCCTGGCCCTCAGGTGACAGCTGTTTGTGATTTCAGCGCCTGCCGCTGCCCGGTTTGGCAAAGTCGGCTTCGACCCAGGCCTGCGCTGTTTGGCGGTTGAGCTTAAAACCGGCATCGACTTTGATTTCGGCCAGTTCGTCACCGCCTTCGTCCAGCGCGCTCAGCACCGCATAGGGGTTGTCCTCATCGGGCACGATGCGCAGCAGCACCGTGACGCGGCTGTTCTGCCCGTTGACGATCACGCTCTGGTTGAGTTGCGCATGCAATTGCTGTTCACTGCGGCGCACAAACTCGCTGGCGGTTTTGACCAGTGTGATGAAGGCGTTGCCATCCAGCGGCTTGGGGTTCTTCTTGTCGCGGCCCATGGTCCAAGGGCCGACCAGCGCCGGCTCGGACGCACCGGCTTTGAACATCGCCACGGCCCAGCCGTCGTCATCGTCGTTCTTGATGACCTGGGCCGTCCAGTTTTCGTCCTGCCAGAGCCGGGCTTCCTGCAGCAGGGGGGTGTTTTGTGTGTCGTCGTTCATCGTTTCATCGTTCAAAAGTTGGTGACGATCATGCCTCAAGGTTGCAAATGCAAAGCCAGCACCAGCACCTGGGGGGCCCCATGCTCGCGCAAAAGCGCCGCTGCCACGGTGGCGGCCCAGCGGGTGCGCACTGTACTGGTGACCAGCAGCACTGGTCCGTTCGGCAGCTCCGCATCACCTGCCAAAAGGATGGACGACTCCAGATGCGCCACAACTGGGGTTGAGGCGGTGTCATCAGGCGCAGGCCCGCCGCGCCAACTCAATACATCGTGCAGCGGCAAGCGCCCTTTGTGGGCGATGTGCTCGGCCAGCACGCGGTTGGCGGCCATGTCGGGCGCGGGCAGCGGCACCACGCACACTGGGCGCGCAGGCCAAGTCTTGGCCCAGCGTCCCAGCGTGGCCACGGCCCCGGCCAGCAAATCGGGCGGCACATCACCGGGGGCCAAGCGCAAAGTCTGCAGCTCAACCACCCAGCCCGGATCGTCGGCAAAGGCCACCGCGCGGCCCGCATCAAAACCTCGGATCGTGCCCTTGCGGCCCACCCCGGCGGGCCAGCGTTTGCGCGGCTCGATGTCCACATCCATGCCCCGCAAGAAGTTGCGCGCAGCGATCAATTTGTCTTGTGACGGCATGAGGCCCGGAAACGGCAACTGCCCCGTGCACACAGAACAGCGCCCGCAAGGCGCAGGCGACGGGTCGTCCAGCGCCGTCTGCAAATACGCCATCAAACAGCCCGCACCATTTGCATACTGGCGCATGATGCCCGCCTCTTGTTGGCGCACCTGGGCCAGCGCGGTCCACTTGGCGGTGTCGTGCACATAGGGCACGCCGGTGGCCTGCCAGGCCGAGCCGTCTTTGTCCACCACGCCCTCGACCGCCAAAATTTTCAGCAGCGCCTCCAGCCGACCCCGGCGCACGCCCGTGTCGGCCTCGATCTCGATCAGGCTTCGCGCATCACCACCCAAGCTTTGCAACACCTTGGCCGCCGTTTGCGGGTCAGGAATCGACGCCGTGGCGAAGTAATCCCAAATGCGCTCGTCCGCATCGGAAGGCAGCAGCACTCCTTCGGCATGCGCCACTGCCCTGCCCGCCCGCCCCACTTGCTGGTAATAGGCCACCGGGGTCGAGGGCGAACCCACATGCACGCAAAAGCCGAGGTCCGGCTTGTCGTAACCCATGCCCAGTGCCGAAGTGGCCACCACCGCCTTGACCTGGTTGTGGCGCAAACGGTCTTCCACTTTGAGCCGCGTGTCTGCGTCGGTCTGGCCGCTGTAAGCATCGACCGCGTCGCCACAGCTTCGCAAAAACGCCGCCAAGCGCTCGGCCTCGGCCACCGTCAACACATACACAATGCCCGAGCCGGGCAGCTGCTCCAGTGCATCGGCAATCCAGGCGTAACGCTGCAAGGGCGACAAACCCGGCACCACCGACAGCGTGAGCGAGGTGCGGGCCAGCGTGCCGCGAAACGTCACCGTGTTCGCCCCCAACTGTTTACCAATATCCAAAGTCACCCGCTCGTTGGCCGTGGCCGTGGTGGCCAGCACGCTGGCGGTGGGCGTCGACAAAAGCACACGCGCCAAGCGCTGGTAGTCGGGCCGAAAGTCAAAACCCCAATCGCTGATGCAATGCGCCTCGTCGATCACGATCAGGCCCACCCGGGCCAGCAAAGCGCCCAGGCGCGCGGCAAAGCGCGGGTTGCCCAGCCGCTCAGGCGACACCAGCAGCACGTCAATGGCGTCATCGTCCAGCCGTTGGAACACATCGTCCCAATCGTCAAGGTTGGTCGAATTGACCGTGGCGGCCTTGAGGCCCGCCCGCTCCGCTGCACTCACCTGGTCGCGCATCAGCGCCAGCAAGGGCGACACCACCAGCGTGGGGCCAGCGCCTGTGCTGCGCAGCGCGTGAGTGGCCGCCCAATACACCGCCGACTTACCCCAGCCGGTGGCCTGCACCACCAAAACCCGTGATGCGGGTTGCAGCACCGCGTGAACGGCGTCCACTTGGTCGGCACGCGGCACCGCACCCGGCCCGGCCAAGCGGGCCAAGACGGTGTTCATGTGCTGTTCTGCAAATTCGCGCTCATGCGTCTCCCAGTTCGATGCTGTGTTCATGGGTCCCCCTTTTCGCTTTTGCGGCTTTTGGTTTTGAGGGCCATTGTGAGCGACATTTCAAACGATGGTGGTGCATCACGCGTCATGTCGGACCTGAAGGTACCGACCTACCAACACACGACATCCAAAGCCCTGTGGGACATCCGAACGGTCATCACGCCTTGCGCATATGCGCTTGCAGACCCCGACGCGGTGCCGGGCCAATCGCGGAGCCGTAACCCAGCCGCGTCCACATCTGAACCGTGTGCCCACGCTCCGCTGCGCCCAACAACTGGTGCACGGCCTGGTAATGCGCCGCCTGCTCGGGGTATTCCTGCAAAGCCTGCGACAGGGGGTGCATCGACAAGCCCTGCGCCGTGGCGGCCAGTTGAGCCCGCACATAAGCGCGTCCGGTTTGCAGCTGGGTGATGCGGTCGTTGCGCTCGGTGCTCAGCCAAAAATAAGCCGGGGTGCTGGCAATGGCAGCATTGAAGCGCTCCAGCTGGCCCTTGATCTCTGAGCTGTCGGGTGCAGACGCCTTGGTGCGGTCAAACAAACCCAGAGCGTTCAAGGCACGCACCATGGGCGAGTTGAGCGAAATGCCGTCGCGGTGTTGGGCGATTTCTTTCGGGCCAATGCGCAGCACATGGTAGGACTCCAGCAGCGTGCGCGGCGTGACCAATTCGGTGCGCCAGGCGTCCATGGCGATTTGCGCGTGGCGGGCCATAGCGGCTTCTTGGCCCTGTGAGACCATGCCCAAGGTGACGGGCAAACCTTTGACACTCTCGCGCACGGCCTGCAAAGCAGCGGCATCGGGCGTGCGTGCCTCGTAGACGCCCTTGTGGGTGTGGCGCTTGAACACCTGCGCAAACAGCGGGTCGGGCTGGACCTGCGCATCGCGCACCAGGCGAATGCGGGCGGTGGGTCGGGTGTCGGGGGTCTTGGCGCTGAACTCACCTTCGGGGAATGGCGTGACCTCGGTGCGGTAGCCGCGCTGGCGGGCCGCCAGGTCCAACACTTCAATGAAGGTGCCCTGGCTGATCACCAGTTGGCGCGACAGCGGATCGGTCTCGGGCAACAGACGGGTCATGTCCAATCGCAGCACGATGGTGTCGGGTGTGTCCAAGTCCACCAGCCACGACTGCAGGTTGTGCGCGTGCGGGGCCAACAAAGCGTGTGACAGCACCCAGCGGCGGATGTCCAAGCTGTCGGCTGGGGGTTGCCAGGCCGCAATGGCCTCGGCGGGCATGCTGCTGTCACAGCCGGTCAAGGTGGTCACGGTGGCTGCGGCAATAAAACCGCCGCCGGCAATGCGCAAGATGTGTCTTCTGTCCATGGTGATCCTCCTAAGGGATGAATGAGGTGAAGACGATTGTCTGGAGACAGTTGCTATTGCACAATTGCATAAATTCGATCACCAGCCATTCACTTATGAATAAGTCAAACTTCAACTGGGCCTTGATTCAGTCCTTTTTGGCGACCATGGAACACGGCAGCCTGATGGGCGCAGCCCGCGCCACAGGCGTCAGCCAGCCCACGCTCGGGCGGCACATCGCCGAACTGGAAAGCCAGCTGAACCTGCTGCTGTTTGAGCGCACCGGGCGCGGCCTGCAGCCCACAAGCCACGCACTGGCGCTGGCCGAAGCAGCGCGAGCCATGCACGCTGGCGCGGCCGATTTTTCCAGGCTGGCCTTGGGGGCCGGGCAATCGGTGCAAGGCAACGTGCGCTTGTCGGCCAGCCAGCCTGTGGCTTTTCATTTGCTGCCGCCCATATTGGCGCGCATGCGACAAGCCTTGCCGCAGGTGTCGGTCGAATTGGTGGTGAACAACTCGGTCAGCAACTTGCTGCTGCGCGAAGCGGACATCGCCCTGCGCATGGTGCGGCCCGAACAGAGCAGCCTGATAGCTCGGCAAATTGGCCAAGTTCGGGTTCGCGCCTTCGCCAGCAGGGATTACTTGCAACGCCGGGGCACACCGCAAGTGCCCAAAGATTTGGAACAGCATGACCTGATCGCAGGCGATACCAACACCGAAATCCAGCAAGGCTTTGAAGCCATGGGTTACCCGGTCAGCGAACTGCACTTTGGGCTGCGCACCGACGATTTGAATGTGCAATGGGCCGCCGTGCGGGCCGGACTGGGCATCTGCTTCATGGGCGAATACCACTCAGCAAGTGACCCCAACATCGCTGCCGTGCTGCCCATGATCGCCCTGCCGGTGCTGCCGGTCTGGCTCACGGTACACCGCGAACTGCGCACCAGTGTCCGCATCCGAGCGGTGTATGACTTTTTGGCTGGCGAGGTGGGGAAGGCATTGCAATTTGAAGC
Source organism: Limnohabitans sp. (assembly GCA_044349375.1). Lineage (GTDB taxonomy): Bacteria > Pseudomonadota > Gammaproteobacteria > Burkholderiales > Burkholderiaceae_C > Limnohabitans_A. The sequence goes on along the minus strand of JBIKRC010000050.1, from coordinate 2,458 downwards.
CACCCCATCCAGCGTGGCCTAACAACTGCCCGACAATCAGCCCTTTGGCACTTTCATTCAGCAACGGCTTCTTTTATGGCGATTCAATGGTTCCCCGGACACATGCACCTCACGCGCAAGGCGATTGGGGAGCGCATCAAAGACATTGACGTCGTCATTGAGATGCTCGACGCCCGCCTGCCGGGGTCGAGTGCCAATCCAATGCTGGCCGACCTGATCGAAGGCAAACCCGCCCTCAAAATCCTGAGCAAACAAGACTTGGCCGACCCGGTGCAAACCGCGGCCTGGCTGGCCCACTACAACGCCCTGCCCGGCGTGAGTGCTTTGGGCATGGACACCAGCGTGGTGTCACCCGCCAAGGCCTTGATCGATGCCAGCCGGCAATTGGCCCCCAACCGGGGCGGCATGGTCAAACCCATGCGCGTGCTCATTTGCGGCATTCCCAATGTGGGCAAATCCACCCTGATCAACACCCTCAAGGGCAAACGCGCCGCCAAAACCGGCGACGAAGCGGGCGTGACCAAGCTGGAGCAGCGCATCACGTTGGCCGATGATTTCTATTTGTACGACACACCCGGCGTGCTGTGGCCACGCATCATCGTTGAACAAAGCGGCTACAACTTGGCCGCCAGCGGCGCGATTGGCGTGAACGCTTTTGACGAAGAGGTGGTGGCGCTGGAGTTGCTCCATTATTTGATCCCGCGCTACCCGCAGGCCATCACCGAGCGCTACAAGGTGCAAAACGTGGCCAGCCACACCGACGAAACATTGCTCGAAGCCATTGCCCGCTACCGGGGCGCGATCCAAAGTGGCGGTCGGGTCAACACCACCAAAGCCGCTGAAATCGTGATCCACGATTTCCGCTCGGCCGCGTTGGGCCGTTTGACACTGGAAACCCCGGAAGAATTTGCCATCTGGCTGGCTGAAGGCAAAAAAGCCGATGCCGAGAGAGCGCAGCGCAAAAAACCTGCACCGGCTAAAAAAGACACCCAACGCCGCTGAGTCTGACGAGACGTTTTTTTGAACCTCTGACCAAACGATCAGGCCGCGGCCATCTTGCCCATTTGTGCAGCACGTTGGACAGCGCGGATGATGCGTTCATGCGCCCCACAGCGGCACAGGTGTTTGTCCAAGGCCTGACAAATCTGCGCCCGGGTCGGCTCGGGGGTCTGCTGCAGCAAGGCGCTGGCACTGACCAAAATGCCGCTCAGGCAATAGCCACACTGGCCTGCGTTTTCTTCAATGAAGGCTTGTTGCAAAGCATGGGGTTGCCCCACTGTGCCCAAGCCCTCGAGCGTGGTCACAGCATGGCCTTTCACCGCCCACAGTGGCAAATTGCAGGCCGTTTGGGGCCGTTCGTCCACCAGCACCATGCAAGCGCCGCACTCGCCTTCACCGCAACCCAATTTGGGGCCCGACAAGCCCAACTCGTTGCGCAAGAAGCTGAGCAAAGGGGTTTTGTCGGGCGCTGTCAGGGCGATGTTCTTGGCGTTGATGGTGATCATGGTCTGTCTCGGGTTTTATCAAGGCACTTCAGCAAAACCCAGCGCTTGGCGCATGGCTTGCTGACTCGGTGAGCAGAGGTAACGTGCCAAATCGCAGGCCACCGTCCAGGCCGTTTGGGCCTCGGGGTCATGGTTGTCTGGATGGGGGCGCACAGCAGCCACGGCGTATTCGGTGAACAAACCATGCGGAGCAGGAAAAGGGCCCAGATAGTGGGCGTGAGACGCCGCTTGAACCTCGGTGGACTGGGCGCAGGCCATCACACGCTGACCGGCATGGACAGACAAGGCCGCCACCGCTTGCGCGCCACCGGCATAGGACTGCACAGCGGGCATGTCCGCTGCAGGAATAGCCAGTTGGTCGAGCACACGCTGCAAATGCCGCCCACCCGAGGACTGCTGCAGATCAGGCACCAGCAACACATCCAAAGACACCAGGGTCTGGCGCAAGGCTTGCACGGTGGCAACATCGTAAGACTGACCATCGCCTGCCAAGCTCACCCAGCCGGTCTCGGCTTGGCCCAAAGACCCCAGCGCGTCGATGCGATCGGGCCAGCGGCTTTGCAAACTGCGGATGGCATCGGGGGTGAGCACGCACAGGTGGCAGTCTTGCCCTTCCTCTAGGCGGCGGTTCACCTCGTCCAGAGTGCTTTGCAAAGCCGCGAAGCGTGTGCGGTACTGCGCCATTTGCACCCATTGCGGCAGGGCCAGGCATTGCTCTAGCCAAACGCGTCCAGCGCCAGCACTGCAAATGTCCACCAGGGTCGAGGTCAATGCGGTCATGTCAATGCGGTCATGTCAATACGGTCATGTCACTGCGGCGCGTTCAGCGCCTGAAGGATGTGGTCTTGCGACAAGGGCAAGTGGCGAACACGCACCCCCAGGGCATCGAACAAGGCATTGCCCAAAGCGGCTGCCACGGGGGCTTGCACCGACTCGCCCGCCCCCAGCGACGG
>JBIKRC010000383.1:0-2597 GCA_044349375.1 Limnohabitans sp. | reverse complement strand
CGCGCTGCCAATGCGAATGCGCCGGGTGCGGGCGGCAATGGCCGCCATCAGCACTTCAGGGGCGCTGCCCACGATGCTGGGGTGGCTGTGGTGCTCGCTCACCCAAAAGCGGTGGTAGCCCAAGGCCTCGGCTTTTTCGGCCAACGCCAGGGTCTGGCGAATGGTGGCGTCTTGCCCGCGCCCTTCGGCGGCGGCAGACTGGTCAAGAACGGAAAGTTTCAAGCTCATGTGGTTTTTGTTTCGGGGGCCAAAGCGGCCATTTCGGCCTCTTGCAGTGCCCGCCACATGACTTTGCCGCTGCCGCTCTTGGGCAAGGCGTCGACAAAAGTCACAGCACGGGGCATTTTGTAAACGGCCATGTTCTCACGGCACCAGTCGATGATGTCCTGCTCGCTGACTTTGCCCTTGTGGTCTTGCCGCAAAACCACCACCGCCTTGACCGACTCCCCGCGATACGCGTCACGCGTTCCGATGATGCAAGCCTCCTGAATGGCCGGATGGCGAAACATCAGCGCCTCGACCTCTGCAGGCCAGACCTTGAAGCCGCTGGCGTTGATCATGCGCTTCAAGCGGTCGGTCATGAAGAAATAGCCTTCTTCGTCAACCCGGCCCATGTCGCCCGAACGGAAAAACCGGAACCCATCACGGTCAAAGAAAGCGGCCGCCGTGGCTTCGGGCCGCTTCCAGTAGCCCTTGAACACCTGCGGGCCACTGATCACGATCTCGCCCGACTCGCCAGGTGGCAATTCGACCAGGGTTTCGGGGTCCACAATGCGCGACTCCACGCTCATGAACGGAATGCCCAGGCACTGCTTTTTGGGTGCATCGGGTGGGTTGGTGTGTGAAGGCGCGGCTGTTTCGGTCAGGCCATAACCCTCGACATAACGCAGCCCGAACTGTTCCAGCAAACGTTGCGCCACCGCCTCCGGCATGGCCGCGCCGCCGCCGCCGATGTAGACCAGGCTGCTCAGGTCATAGCGGTCCATGTGCGGGCTGCCCAGCAAGTCGATCACCATGGTGGGAATATTGGTCCAGTGCGTCACGCTCCACTTGGAGATCAAATGCCCTGCCACATCGCGGTCCCAGCGCGGCATCAGCACCAGGCTGGCCCCGAGCAAAATGCTGGTGTGCATGACGCTGACCATGCCCGTGATGTGGAACATGGGCACCACGCACAAGGTCACGTTTTCAGGCGTGCCATTGCCCCACAAGGCACTGGACATGGCGTTGTGCATGATGGAGCCATGCGTGTGCATGCAGCCCTTGGGCAAGCCGGTGGTGCCGCTGGTGTAGGGCAAGATGGCCAGGTCATCCGTCTTGGCCTGAGGCGGCGGCAGGTCCACCAAAGGGGCTGCCATCAAGTCCGCCCAAACGTGCACTTGACCATGCGCCAGTTCGGGCAAAGGCCGCACCGCAAGCAACCACGGCCGCCAGGCCTCAGGCATGTCTTCGGGGCCAACGGCAGCGGGGTCAAACACATCGGTGAACTGTGTGACCACCAGATGCTTCAAGCGATCCTCGGGCGACAAAGCCGCACTGGCCTGGGCCAAATCGGGGGCCAGATCGGCCGTGGTCACGGCCACTTTCGTGTCGGGGTCGGTGATGTAGTGCTTGAGCTCTTCGGCCCGGTTCATCGGGTTCACCGGCACCACCACCGCGTCGATGCGCAAGACGGCAAAGTGCGTGATCACAAGCTGGGGGCAGTTTTGCATGTCCAGCACCACCCGGTCGCCTGCCTGGACACCCAAGGCCTTGAGCTGCCCCGCCAGTTGCTCGGCGCTGGCCATCAACTCTCGGTAGGTCCAGACCCTGCCCATGAAGACCAGTGCGGGTTTTTCAGGGTATCGCAGGGCACTGATGGCCAAGTTCATCCACAAGGATGTGGCGGGCGCGGTGATCTTGGCGGGCAGGCGTGCAGGCCAGACAGCAGCGTGTGCGGGCATCTCAGGGTCTCCTGTAGTTCGTCGTCATGTTAAGGGGCCACCCCACCCGTAAAGGCTTTGAGTTTGTCGCGCACGGGACCGACACTCGATGCGAAGTCATCGGCTTTCCTGGATTCTTCCGATAAATGTGTTTCGAGATGTTTCAATAAAGGTAAATAAGTATTCTTTTTTAACCATTTGGCATTTTTATCACTAAAATAAAGTCATGCAAACACATCCAACACCCGACACACCCGAAGATTACTGTGGCACCACCTACGCAGCCAAATTGCTGGGCTTGTCGGTGGGCACCATCCAGACTTTGGTGGAAAAAAACGAACTCCAGGCTTGGAAGACGCAAGGCGGCCACCGCCGCATCTCCATGCCCTCGATCCGCGATTACCAAAAAAAGCACAACATGCTGATGAGTCCGGGCGAAAGCCGCGAATACCGTCTGCGCGTCTTGTTGGTCGAAGACGACCCGGTCACCCGAGACATGGTGCGCGACTTCTGCAACCGATGCGAAATGCCCGTCGATTGCACGGCCATGTCCTCCGGTCTGGAGGCCCTCATTGACATGGCCAGCATCCAACCCGATGTGCTGATTGCTGACCTGAACATGCCCGGAGTGGATGGGTTTGAGCTGCTGCGCACCCTCAAACACTCAACCCAGTT
>JBIKRC010000049.1:0-9988 GCA_044349375.1 Limnohabitans sp. | reverse complement strand
TCGTGTACTGCCCGGATGTGATCGCCTGCAAACTGCCCATCACATGCGGCTCGGCCCGCACCTCAAAGAACTCGTCCAAGTTAGAGGACACGATGCACAGATACCTCAGGCGTTCGAGCACGGGCACCTCGGGTCGGTGCGCCCAATCGAGCACGCGCTCATTAAAAGCCAAAATGCTCAGATCGCGCTGCAAAAACTCCGGTGACAACACGGAAAAAATGATCTGTGAATTTGAATTGACCATGGCATTCCGTCGATGAATTCAAACCATCTTATAAAGTCCACAAGACATTTTGATGACAAAAACGTGACAGCCTAAGGCTTATTTACCCTCGCCTTTGACCGACATCAAGTAAGACTTGAACAGCGCCAGCTTCAAGCGGGCACTGCCTGCGCAGGCAAGGCGTTGACGACCACCGCCTGACTGCCCCAGTGGATGATCTCCAGTCGACCGTCGGCGTGCTCCACCAACGCGGTGCGGCTTTCCACCCAATCGCCGTCGTTGCAATACAAGGTGCCGTTCACATCACGAATTTCGGCGTGGTGAATATGGCCGCACACCACGCCATCAAACCCCCGGCGCTTGGCCTCTTGCGCCACAGCCACCTCAAAGTCGCTGATGAAATTCACCGCTTTTTTGACCTTGAGTTTGAGGTAGGCCGACAAAGACCAGTACTCCAGACCCAGGCGGGCCCTGTAGCTGTTGAGGTGGCGGTTGATCCGCAAGGCCAGCTCATACAAATAATCGCCCACATAGGCCAACCACTTGGCGTACTGGATCACGCCATCAAAGTGGTCGCCGTGCACAACCCACAGCCTGAGGCCTTTGGCCGTGGTGTGTGACGTGTCGTGCAGCACCTCGACACCGCCAAATGCATGGCCCACAAAATGCCGCGCAAACTCGTCGTGGTTGCCCGGCACATAAATCACGCGGCACCCTTTGCGCGCTCGGCGCAATAATTTTTGCACCACATCGTTGTGGCTTTGGGGCCAAAACCAGCGCCTGCGCAGTTGCCAACCGTCCACGATGTCGCCCACCAAGTACAACACATCGCTGGGGTGGTGTTTCAGAAAATCGAGCAAGGCTTCGGCCTGGAAACCAGGCGTGCCAATGTGCAGGTCCGAAATGAAAACTGCCCGCAAACGCTGACGGCCTGCGGGCAAAACATCATCGTCTTGATCGTCTGACCCCTGCACGGACTCAGGCAAGACTTGGGGCAAAGTGCCATCGAACGCCGCATGAGATGTTTTGAACATCACAGCGGCCGTTAAGAGTCCGTCGGTTTTGATCATGCGACCCCCATGGAGAAATTTTTGCGGTAGCGCATGGGCAAATCGGCTGTGCGCATCATCATGGGCAGATCGGCCGTGTTGAAGTCCGGGTCCCAAGCGGGCGCACCCAGCACTTTGGCGCCCAAGCGCAAATAGCCTCTGATGAGCGCGGGCGGATCGATGGCCAAACCATGGTCCAACTCGTCCACAGGCAGCGGCAAACGTGGCCGCACATGGAACTGGATCTCAGCCAAGTGCTTTTCACGCAACTGGTGCCAGATGCTGGCTGCGACATCACCCGTGACCAGCCCGTTGTGCAGCATCGGGATGCTGGCGCAACCGATCATGGTGTCCAGGCGGTTGCGGTCCATGAACTCAAACAAGGCACCCCACAAGGCCATGATGACTGCGCCGTGGCGGTAATCTGCGTGCACGCAGCTGCGGCCCAACTCCACCATGCGGCTGCGCAGATCGCGCAGACGGGTCAGGTCAAACTCGGTGTCGCTGTAGGTGCTGCCTGCCCGCTTGGCTTGTGCGGGCGTGAGCACACGGTAGGTGCCAATGACCTGGCCTGAGGCGTTGTCCCGGACCAGCAGGTGTTCGCAGTAATCGTCGAACAAATCGATGTCATGGCCTGGCAGCGATTTGGGCAACCGTGCGCCCAGCTCGTTGGCAAAAACCTGGTACCTCAGGCGCTGCGCTTCGCGAACTTCGTCGAGATGCTGTGCCCAGCTGACTTCGAATGAGCTTTGCAGACGCTGAGGCAAAAAGTCCAGACCGGTGACAGCTGACCCCGTGTGGATCGCCCCCCCTGGCAATTGAACAGGGGACAGTGCAAAGGTGGGGTTGGGTGACTCTTTCATGACTTCAGCTCCTTTTTTTCCTGTGCTGAATGATCCCCCGCACCCGTGTCAAAGACATGTCTTTTTTGTTAAATTTGAATGACGCGCGCCTGCGCCACGCGATGCATCAGTTGCATCAAATGGTCAAGGGCATCGTGGCGTGTTTCCTCAAACCAAGCCGTTTTTTTGCCCAGGTCATCCCACACGCGCAGCTTCACAGCATCGGCAAAAAAAGGCTCCGCTTCAAATGCCGCACACTCTTGCGGCCCCATGGGTCCGCCCTGCAATTGCAGGCTTCGCACCGAATCAGGCGACAACTTGCTGGCGTAGACCTCGCGAGTGCCGACCAAGTAGCGCTTGGCCTGCACATGCAATCGCACAGGCTCTGAAACAGCGAGGCCAAACACAGGCAGCAGCACCTGTGCACCGATGCGTTCATGCACATCGTCTTGACCTCTGAGGGTGGGCGTGCCCTCCAGATTCACCCACAAATGACCGACATCGTGCAACCAGCTGGCCAACTGCAAAGCCGCGTTGGCGCCTGACTTTTCAGCCAAACGTCCGCATTGCCAAGCGTGCATCAACTGGGTGACCGACTCACCGGCATAGACCAAGTCGCCGCCTTGCTCGTACAGCGCCAAAAGGGTGTTCATCATTTTTTGCATGGCGAGACTTTGGACTCATTTCGTGTCAAAAAAATGACAAAACAGACACGCCACCAAATTGACATATTTTCTTCATCACATCGTCACAGGTGCTTTGCACCATGCCTGACATGTCAAATGAACAACTGGCCATTCGCGTGATCAATGCCTGCAAATCCTTCCAAAAGGACCGGCAGGCCCTTCAAGCTATTGATGTGCGCATCGACAAGGGCGAGTGTGTGGGCTTGTTGGGTGCCTCGGGTTCGGGCAAATCGACCTTGCTGCGAAGTTTGTGTGGGCTGGAACGGCTGGATGGTGTTGACAGCGAAATCCAGCTGTGGGGCCAGAGCCTGCAGAAGTCGGGCAAGCTGAGCGCGGATGTGCGCCAACTGCGCACGCACATCGGCATCATTTTCCAGCAGTTCAATTTGGTGGGCCGCATGGACGTGCTGACCAACGTGATGACGGGGCTGCTGCCCCACATTCCTCTGCACAGAAGTTTGCTCGGCTGGTTCACGCCCGAAGAAAAATTCAAAGCGCTCAAAGCCTTGCATTCGGTCGGCCTGGCTGAGCAGGCGATGCAAAGGGCCTCGACCCTTTCAGGAGGCCAGCAGCAGCGTGCTGCCATTGCCCGCGCACTGGTGCAAGGCGCTCGCATTTTGCTCGCCGACGAACCCGTGGCCTCGCTCGATCCCGAGTCCACTCGCCGGGTGATGGACTTGTTGCGCCAGCTGCAACGAGAGCAGGGCATGACCTTGGTCATCAGCCTGCACAACGTGAATTTGGCGCGGCAGTACTGCGACCGCATCATCGCCTTGCGCGAAGGTCGCCTGGTCTACGACGGCCCCCCTTTGGGCCTGGACAACCAACGCTTGCGCGAGCTCTACGGCACGCATTCGGACGAACTGTTCATGGACCATCCGCCCGAAACCCCGGAACCCCTTTTTAACCCAACGCGCCAACTTCTGGCGCATTGACTTTTTCAACCTGAGGACCTCACCATGAAACTTGCCCGCATCCTGGCCACCGGCCTGATTTCCCTGAGTGCAATAAGCGCATTTGCCCAAAACATCAGCTTTGGCATCATCGCGACCGATTCGGCCTCGGCCCAACGTGAGCGCTGGGAGCCCTTCTTCCGCGACATGGAGAAAAAGACAGGCCTGAAAATCCAGTCGTTCTACGCGCCTGACTACGCTGGCGTGATCGAAGCCATGCGCTTCAACAAAATACAGGTGGCCTGGTACGGCAACAAAGCCGCCATGGAAGCCGTGGACCGCTCCAACGGCGAAGTCTTTGCGCAACTCATGTATGCCGACGGCACCTTCGGCTACCACGCCTTGCTGATCACGCACAAGGACAGCCCCTACAAAACACTGGACGATGTGATCGCCAACGGCAAGAACATCAACTTCGGCATTGGCGACCCCAATTCCACTTCGGGCTTTTTGGTGCCCTCCTATTACATTTTTGCCCAGCGCAACATCGAAGCACGCAACACCTTCAAAACAGTGCGCAACGCCAGCCACGGCGCCAACATCCAGGCCACCTTGGCCAAACAGATCGATGTGGCCACCAACAACACCGAAGACATGGGCAAGCTCGAAAGTGCCAAGCCCGATTTGTTCAGCCAGTTGCGCGTGATCTGGAAAAGCCCCTTGATCCCGAGTGATCCATTTGTGTGGCGCAAAGACCTGGACCCAGCGGTCAAAATCAAGATCAAAGACTTTGTTCTGAATTACGCCAAGAACGATCCCGCCGAAAAAGCTGTGCTCAAGAACATTTACAACTACGGTGGTTTCCGCGAATCCAACAACGACCAACTGATCCCCATCCGTCAATTGGAGTTGTTCAAGGACCGTCGCAAGGTTGAGGGCGATGAAAAATTGTCTGCTGCGGAAAAAACCAAACAGTTGGCCGACATTGACAAGCAACTGGCTGCTTTGAAGAAATAAGCATGTCCACAATGCCCGCCGCCATACCCAGCTCAGATCTGGAAAAACTGCAACAACTGGCCTCGCACAAAAAGAGCCAAGGCCTGAGTTATTTGATATGGCTGGTGGCAGCGGGCGTTCTGGCCTGGGCTTGGCAGGGGGCGGAAATCCGCCCCCTGGACTTGATCCGGGATGCAGCCAACATGCGCACTTTTGCCGCCGATTTCTTTCCGCCTGACTTCAAGGACTGGCGGATGTATTTTCGCGAAATGGTGATCACGCTGCACATCGCGCTGTGGGGCACGGTACTGGCCATCGTGGCCGCTGTGCCCATGGGTTTGCTGTCCGCCTCCAATGTGGCACCCGTCTGGGTCTACCAGCCGGTTCGCCGATTGATGGACGCCTGTCGGGCCACCAATGAAATGGTGTTCGCCATGCTGTTCATTGTGGCCGTGGGCCTGGGGCCTTTTGCTGGGGTGCTGGCTTTGTTTGTCCACACCACTGGCACGTTGTCCAAACTGTTTTCCGAGGCCGTCGAAGCCATCGACCCGCGGCCGGTGGAAGGCATCCGCGCCACGGGCGCCCACAAACTGGCTGAAATTGCTTACGGCGTGATTCCGCAGGTGATGCCGCTGTGGCTGTCCTACTCTCTGTACCGTTTTGAGTCGAATGTGCGTTCAGCCTCGGTGGTGGGCATGGTCGGTGCTGGCGGCATCGGCGTGATCTTGTTTGAAGTGATCCGCAGCTTTGAATACGCCCAGACCTGCGCCGTCTTGCTGATGCTGATCGTCACCGTATCCCTCATTGACATGGTTTCATCATGGCTGCGACAGCGATTCATTTGACATGGTTCAACCCAGTTCAGCTCGAATGGGGCCCGAACCTGTTGCACACCCACACACCAGCACAACCGTTTTTTGTGTTGGCCGACCCGCATGCCGTTTCTTTGGCATTGGAGGCCGATTTAAAAAAGCACTGGGGCGAACTGTGTCTGGGCTGGATTTGGCAACGGTCGGCCCAAAGCAGCATCACGGCGGCGCTGCAGTTGTGCCAGCAACTTTGGCCGTTGTGGGCCACTCAACCAGATGCCGCCTTGCTGGCCGTTGGTGGCGGCACCACGCTGGATCTGGCTAAATTGTCGCGCTTTGAGCTGAATGACCTGGCGCTGGCCCCATCGGTTTGGCGTGCCAACAAGCTGCCTGCCGATCACAAGCGCCACACCTTGTGGTGCGCCCCCACCACTTCGGGCACGGGCAGTGAGGTCACGCCTTGGGCCACCTTGTGGGACCTCGATGCCCAGCCAGCCGTCAAGCGCTCTTGGTCCTGCGCCCAGGGCTTTGCCGATCAGGCCTGGATTGATCCGAATTTGACCCTGACGTGCCCCGAAGGTTTGTCACGGGACACCGCGCTGGACACCTTGGCCCATGCGCTGGAATCGATCTGGAATCACCATGCCAATGCGATCACGCGCCATTTGGCGGTGCGTTCGGCGCGCATGGTTTTGCAGACACTGCCTGAATTGCTGAGCAAGCCGCAAGACAAGGTTTTGCGCGAACAGATGAGCCAAGCCTCGTTGCTGGCTGGTTTGGCGATGTCGCAAACCCAGACGGCCTTGGCCCACGCTTTGTCGTATGACCTGACCTTGAAAGAAAACTTATCCCATGGCCACGCCTGCGCGGTGTGGTTGCCCATGGTGCTGGACATCGCCGCGGCCATCAGCCCGCAGGTGCAAGGCGACCTGGCAGAGATTTTTGACTGCCGCTGGCACCAAGCCCGCGAGCAGTTGTCGACCTGGCTGAAAAACCTGAGCATTGCACCGCGTGATCTGCGCAGCAGCCCGACCGGCCTTCACCAACTCCAGCAGGCACTCGGCTCGGCCCGAGGCCGCAACTTTGTGGGAAGCACAGCATGAGCAAGGATGTGATCATTGTGGGCAGTGGCATCGTCGGCCTGGCCTGCGCCTGGGCTGCTTTGCAACAAGGCAAAAACGTGCGGGTGATCGACCGCGACCCATTTTGTGTGGGGGCCTCGATTCGCAACTTTGGCTTTGTCACGGTGACTGGCCAAGGCCGGGGCGACACCTGGCGTCGCGCCCGCAGGTCACGCGATGTGTGGGCCGAACTGGCCCCACAAGCGGATATCGCCATTGAGCACCAGGGCTTGTATGTGCTGGCGCAAAGACACCAAGCCAAATTGGTTTTGCAAGAATTGTGCAAACAACCCGAGGGCCAAGACCTGCAATGGCTCGAAGGCCAAGCCCTGCAAGACCAGGCGCCACAATTTGTCATGCGCCATTTGCAGGGGGCCTTGTACAGCCCTCACGAGTTGCGCATCGAAGCGCGCAGCGCCATTGAAAAACTGCGTGTTTGGCTGGCCACTCAAGGGGTTGTGTTTCAGCTCGGGCAACACGTTCAAGAAGTCATCTCTGGCGCCGTCTTCACCGGCGGTCAATGGCTGCCGGCCGAGCGCATTTTGGTCTGCCCTGGCCCGGACATGCGCAGCTTGTTTCCTGAGGCTTTCAGCGAAAACAACACCCAACTGTGTCAGCTGCAAATGCTGCGGGTTCAGCCACCGCCCGGCTACCGGCTCGGCGCCGGAGTGATGAGCGATTTGAGTCTGGTGCGCTACCGGGGTTACAGCGAATTGCCCGGTGCACAATTGCTGCTCGATCAGCTGCGCGTTGAAGCCCCTCAGGAATTGGCCCATGGCATTCACCTGATCGTGGTGCAAAGCCAGGATGGCTCGTTGGTGGTGGGAGACTCACACCATTACGGCCAGGCCATGCGGCCTTTTGCTTCGCGCGAAGTGGACGACCTGATCCTTTACGAAATGCAGCGCCTGCTGTGCCTGGGCCACTACCAGGTGACAGAGCGCTGGACGGGCATTTACCCCAGCGCCCAACAAGACAGCCTGGTGCGAGACGTGTTACCCAGTGTGCAATTGGTCAGCGTGACCAGCGGCACCGGCATGAGCACCTCTTTTGGCTTGGCTGAAGACATCATTCAAAACTGGAGCAAAACATGAATTCCCAACAAGAAAACACCATCCGCGGCATCGTGCTCGACTGGGCGGGCACCATCGTGGACTTTGGCAGCCTGGCACCCATGGGCGCTTTCGTCGAGTTGTTCGCCCGACACCAAATTGAGATCACCATCGCAGAGGCCCGTGTGCCCATGGGGTTGCCCAAGATTGACCACATCGCGGCCTTGGGACGCATGCCGACCATCGCAGCCCAATGGCAAGCACTGAAGGATCGCCCCTTCAACCACGCGGATGCGCAACAACTGCTGTCAGAGTTTGAGCCCATGAGTGCCAAAGCGGCGCTGGACCGCAGCGACTTCATTCCAGGCTTCATGACGGCGTACCATGCCTTGCAAGCCCAAGGCTTGGCCTTTGCCACCACCACTGGCTACACCCGAAAAATCATGACGCCCTTGATTGAGATCGCCCATGCGGAGGGCTTCACACCGGCCTTGGTGGTGTGCTGCGACGACGTGGCCCGCAGCCGCCCTGACCCCATGGGCATGCAGGCTTGTTTGCAGGCCATGGGTTTGCAAGGCAAGGCGTCCCAGGTCATCAAGGTCGACGACACCGCGCCCGGCTTGGCCGAAGGCCTGGCCGCAGGCGCCTGGACGGTGGGTGTGGCCGTGAGTGGCAACGCACTGGGCTGGACGCATGAGCACTGGCTGCAAGCCAGCGAACAAGACCAGGCCCATGCCAAGACCAGCGCCAGCGCCCTGCTGCTCGCGGCTGGGGCCCACGAGGTGATCGACAGTGTGGCCGATTTGCCAGACGCCATCGCCCGCATAGAGCAGCGCATGGCCTCGGGCGAAACCCCTTGATGCCACATGAATCCAGGCCTGCTTCCTGAGCAAGCTTTTTGGTCCCGCCTGAGCGGGCCGCAACAAGCCTGGCTGGCCAGCCAACTGCATGCCCAGCACGCGCTGCCTGCAGGGGGCTTGGTCTGGTCATGTGATGGGATCGACATCGGTTGGGTGTCTCACGACCGGGCCCAAGACATGGTGGCCTTGCTGCCCGGATGCACCATCGCACGGGGTCGCTTGTACTGGCAATCGGCAGCGGACCAGCCATTGCAACGCAGTCAAGCCCTGCAGACTTTTTTGGTTCAGCAATCGGCCCAGGGGCGTTTGACCGGTTGGCGCGGTGAATTTTTTGCGTGGTGGCCTGACACGCCCGCATGGCCTCCTGCTTTGGACGTGACCCCGTTTTTGTGCGTCGAGCGGGCGGGCTTCAGGCACCTGGGCATGATGAGCCATGCGGTGCACATCCATGGTTTCTTGCCGCAAGGTGACTTGTGGTGCGGCCGCCGATCAGACCACAAAGCCACCGACCCGGGCCTGCTGGACAACCTGGCCGCCGGGGGATTGACGGCCGGAGAAAGCCCCTTGACAACGGCACTGCGTGAACTGGCCGAAGAAGCCAGCTTGCACTTGCCTGATTCCGGCCGCTTGCGTGGTTCCGGGGTGATTCGCACAAAAAGGCCCGAGCCCCAGGGCTGGCATGACGAGCAATTGCTGGTGTACACGCTGCACCTCTCGGAACGAGAGACCCCCATCAACGCCGATGGCGAAGTGCAGGAATTTATGCGCTTGAGCCCCGGCGAGGTGCTCTCGTGCATGCAATCGGGTCAGTTCACCGTGGACGCTTGTGCCTCATTGGCCCAAAGTCTGGCCAGGCTCATGGCCGGTTCAGACGCCAACACCGCAAGCGGCAAAGTGCGCTGATCACGGGGCTAAAGTATGGCCTGCCCGTGACGCCTGATGGGCCAGGAATCGGGTATCGTGGTGTTTTATTCGCCTTCTTTTGGACAAGACCATGATCCTCGAACTCGCCGACATTCGCATCCAGCCTGGCCAACAGGCTGCTTTTGAACAAGCCATTGAGCTGGGCCTGAACACCGTGGCCTCTCGGGCCAAGGGCTTTCGGGGGGCCAAGGTCAACCGCTGCATTGAAACCCCGGAGCGTTTTGTTCTGCAAATTTTCTGGGACACGCTGGAAGACCACACGGTGGGCTTTCGCCAGTCGCCACTGTTTGCCGAGTGGCGCGCCATCGTCGGCCCCTTCTTTGCCGCGCCCCCGCATGTGGAGCATTTCGAGCTGACCTACACCTCAGCCTGAGCCGGACTTCAATCGGCTTGATGGCCTTGCACCAGGCGCGAGAGCAAATGCACAAACTGGCTTTGCTCATGCGGCGTCAGCGGGGCCAGGATTTTTTCTTGCACCCGGGCCACATCGCTTTGGATATGGGCCAGAGCCTGCACGCCCTGCGGCGTGACCA
>JBIKRC010000382.1:0-2607 GCA_044349375.1 Limnohabitans sp. | reverse complement strand
GATCGGCGTCATGTTCGGCAGCCCCGAAACCACCACCGGCGGCAATGCGCTCAAGTTCTACGCCTCGGTTCGTTTGGACATCCGCCGCACCGGCACCATCAAAAAGGGCGACGATGCGATCGGCAACGAGACCAAAGTCAAAGTGGTCAAGAACAAAGTCGCACCCCCCTTCAAGACGGCCGAGTTCGACATCTTGTTTGGCGAGGGCATCAGCCGCGAAGGCGAGGTGATTGACATGGGCGTGGCCGCCAAGATCGTCGACAAATCTGGCGCGTGGTACGCCTACCAAGGCGAGAAAATCGGTCAAGGTCGCGACAACGCCCGTGAGTTTTTGCGCGAGAACCCGACTTTGGCCCGCGAGATCGAAAACAAGGTCCGCGAATCGCTGGGCATCCGTGTGCTCGAATCGGCGATTGCCGCACCCAAGGGCGACTGAGCTTGAACAAGCCCGGTTTCCAGCCCTCGCTCAAAGGCCGTGCATTGCGGCTTTTGAGCCAGCGCGAGCACTCCCGCAACGAGCTGGAACGCAAACTGGCACAGCACGAAGAGGTGCCTGGCGAGTTAGCCAAGGCGCTCGACGAGCTGCAGGCACGGGACTTCATCAACGATGGGCGGGCGATCAACTCTCTGGTCAACCACCGCTCAGGCAAGCTCGGCAGTGCCCGCATCAAACAAGAGTTGGCCCTCAAGGGCCTCTCGGGCGAGGCGGTGGCCGAGGCGCTGGCGGGCCTGAAAGACACCGAGTTCAGCCGGGCGCAAGAAGTTTGGCGCAAAAAATCTGACAGCCTGCCGACGGACCCTGAGACCCGCGCCAAACACATGCGTTTCCTGATCACGCGGGGTTTCAACGTCGAGGTGGTGCGGCGTGTGGTCAAAGGCGATGGCTTGGTGGACGATCCATCAGATTGAGTTTTGACGCCAAGGCCCGCAGGGTTTTGGCCCCAAGGCCGGGTCCTTTCATTCAGACGGTCAGTCCACAGCCGGCAGTTGCAATGACACCACCGCACCGCCCGAGGTGCTGTTGCCAATGCTCAGGCGGCCCCCATGCTGCTGGGCAATGGATTTGGAAATGGACAAGCCCATGCCCAGGCCTTCGGTTTTGGTGGTGAAAAAAGCAGTGCCCACCTGGCTCAAGGCTTCAGTGGGCAAGCCCGGCCCGTTGTCGGTGAGGGTGATGTGGGCCACCTCTCCTTCGCGCCAGACGCGGATTTGCAATTGCCGTAACGGCTGGCCATGCGTGGCCTGAATGGCGTTGCGCAGCACGTTCATGAAAATCTGCGACAGCTGAACCGGGTCGGCCCTAACGGCCAAGCCTTGAGGTGGTAAGTCGACCTGCAGGTCCACCGATTCGTTGTAAGCCAGGTCGTGGATCAGGGCGCTCACATCGGTGATCACTTGGCTGAGTTCAACACGCTCAAAATGGGTGTTCTTGGATTGGATGAAGGCGCGAATGCGCCCCAGGATGTCGCCCGCTTTCTGGGTATTGCGGTTGAGGTCTTCAAAATACTTGTTCAGCGATTCGTCCTGACGTTGCTGAAGTGACATTTCCATTCGGTCGGCGATCAGGTAGATGTTGGTCAGGGGTTGGCTCAACTCGTGCGCCAAAGAAGCCGCAATCTCACCCACACTCCGGCGTCGGTCAAGTTGGGCGATCTGCTCGCTCAATCGTGTCGCCTCTTCTTGGCGGGCCTGTACCTTGGCCGATTCCAGGGTTTCTCGGTTCATCCGCTCAATGAACATGCCCAAAAAGCCGATGTTGCCCACGATGGCGGTGACCACGCCCAGAAAAATCAGCAAATTCGATAAGGGGTCCGAGATCATGGCCGTGGGCTCGCTCACGCCAAGCAAAACGCCTGGTATGCGTATGACCAAGACCGCTGCCAAGGCCAGATAACAAACGAAAATCCACTGCGCACTGATGCTCTGATCGCGCCGGTAAAGGGCTCTTGCCAAAAGAGCCAACCAAGCCAATGCCGCCGCTGCACCCAAGGATGACCAAACAAAGCGCAAACTGGGATAGTCCAGGATCACATGTAAAACAACGTACACAGCGATGTACACCAAGGACAAGGCCAGCAAACCCGTTACCCAATCCGGACGCTGCAATTCGAGGCGCAAGGCGCCCACGCGCAACAACGGCCCCAGCACCAGCAACCAAATCGCCACCTCGTAGGTCAGTGCATCTGGCCATTTTCCCCGCATGCCCAGCAAGATAAGACTCAAGCCAAAGGCCAGGCCACCCAAGCACCACAAGGTGTTGCTGAGCCCTTGCCGCCTGCGCAACATCAGCCAGACAGAGATCGGCATGATCAGGTACAAAATGCCAGCGATGAAGTAAGCCGTGGGCAGATGCAAGGGCGTCATGGCTTGAGTGTGTCCTGGGGTTTGCGGATATTCAGCACGGCATCACATCAGGCTGCCGCCACAAAACTCCCTGACTTGCCGCCGTGCTTTTCCAGCAGCTTCACATCGGTGATGGTCATGCCCCGGTCCACGGCTTTGCACATGTCGTAAATGGTGAGCAGCGCCACTTGCACGGCAGTGAGGGCTTCCATCTCGACGCCTGTTTGGCCGTTCACTTCGGCGGTGGCGGTGCACACCACACGG
>JBIKRC010000381.1:0-2615 GCA_044349375.1 Limnohabitans sp. | reverse complement strand
CTCTGGAAGCCAACAAGGCCGCCAGCACCAACAAGACCACATGGATACGTGCCTGGGTTTGCCGGGAGGGCAAGGCTGCCAAAGCATGGGCATACAGGTAGCCCATGCACAAGAGGGTTTGGAAAAAAAGCATGGCCGTGGTCCAAACCGCAGGACTGCCACCAAACCACGGCAGGATTTGTTTGCTGAGCAAGGGCTGAACCTGAAACAACAAAAAAGCGCTGGTGAATATCGTCAGCGCAAATGGCAAGAAACTCCACGGATTGGGAGATGGACTGGGCAGGGGATGGGTCATGTCACTTTGATTGGCCAGAAAACCAGCGCTTTTATTGAGGTGAGTAAGACAATGCCTTTCGTTTCATACAAACAGCAATTTCTCTTGTCCACTCGTGAATGGCACAGATTCTACAAGCGTGAATTTGAATCATGACCCTACGTTGCTGTGGGTTGAATCTGTTTCACAGGCCAACAACAGCGAATGCGACGATGAATACGTATAGCTTTTCATGTTGTTGAATTAGCTTTGATATCAGATTAAGGGTAAACACCGACGAAACAATAAAAAGTCACGATTCATCAAATTCAATCCAAAAAATGTTTAATCTCGTGTTTTGACCAAGGTGCTGCAACTTCTCAGATCTGCAGAGCCATCCCCGCGAACCACACAAGGAGTCGATCATGAAGTTATCCTGCGTTTTGTTGCCGATTCTGCTGACCAGCTGGCTGAATGTGGCCTGCTCATCCACCACCGCCACACCTGCCCCCAACTCGGCCACCCCCCAAGCTGCCACAACGGCCTATGAACCTGTGCGCGGTCAAGCCGGTAAAGATGTGATCTGGATCCCTACCCCGCCGGGCCTGATCGACAAAATGCTCACAGCCGCCAAGGTGACCGATCAAGACAGGTTGTTTGATTTGGGTGCGGGGGACGGCATCATCGCCATCACTGCGGCGCGCAAATACGGTGCGCGATCGGTGGGCATTGAGTACAACCCCGACATGGCCCAATTTGCCAGGCGCAAAGTGGCCGAAGCAGGCATGACCGACAAAGTGCGGATCATCACAGGGGACATTTTCCAAGAAGACTTCAGTTCTGCCACCGTGGTCACGCTCTACCTGATGCCTCATCTGAACTTGAAGCTCCGTCCCATCTTGCTCAAAATGAAGCCCGGTACGCGGGTAGTCTCTCATGCCTTCAACATGGGTGACTGGGGGCCTGACGAAACCATGTCGGACCAATTCGCACAGGGCTATTTTTGGGTGGTCCCCGCGCAAATTGAGGGCGATTGGGTGATGACCGGACTGGATGGCGGTCCCACACGCTTGAACGTGAATCAATCCTTTCAAAACATTGGGGGAATACTCACCCGCGGCGGCCAAACCCAAGCCCTGATGGGCGCCAAATTGCGTGGCGATGAGGTCAAGTTTCAATTCACCACCCCGGACCGCAAGGTGCACGCCTTCTCTGGCCGTGTGGAAGATCGCCGCATCACGGGCACGGTTGTCTCTGATTACATGCAAACGCCCGTCGAAATCACCCGACCTTGAAATGCATTTGAAACACACCAACGCGTTGGACAATCCAGATGAAAACCGATAGCGCCGCACCGGCCAACATGCTCCGTGTGCTGCACCCCTTTTCAGCCGTGGCGCTGATTGTGGGCATCGTGATTGGAGCCGGGATTTTCAAAACCCCCTCATTGGTTGCAGGCATCAGCGGAGATGCTGGCTGGGCGCTGGTTTTGTGGATGGTAGGCGCCCTGATCTCCATCGCGGGCGCGCTTTGCTATGCAGAACTTTGCACGGCCTATCCCAATGCCGGGGGTGATTACCACTTTTTGCACCGGGCGTTTGGGCGCAACATTTCTTTCATTTATGGGTGGTCGCGCGCCACGATCATCAACCCAGGCTCCATTGCCTTGCTGGCTTTTGTTTTTGGCGATTACATGAGCACGCTGGTGAACCTGGGCGCCTACTCCAGTGCCATCTGGGCACTGCTGATCGTGGTTGTCTTGACGGTGGTCAACCTTGCCGGTATCCACGCGTCTTCGCGCATGCAAACTTGGTTGACCTTGACAGAAATTGTCGGTTTACTGGCCGTTGTCGCAGCAGGATTTTGGGTTGACGCCCCCGCCTCTGGCACCCTTCAATGGTTTGCACAAGCGCCTGCGCCAGCGCAATGGGGGCTTTGCCTGGTCTTTGTTTTGCTGACCTTCGGCGGCTGGAACGAAGCCGCCTACATTTCGGCCGAATTAAAAGGCGGACCACGCACCATGGTCCGGGTCATCTTGGCCAGTATGCTCACCTTGACAGTCATTTACCTGCTGGTCAACACGGCCTTGCTGTTGGGCTTGGGCTTGAGTGGCTTGAGCCAAAGCAAAACCGCTGCAGGCGACCTGCTGGGCCTGGCCTTTGGTCCTTGGGCGCAAAAAGCACTGGGCTTGTTTGTGGCCATTGCCGCATTGACCAGCATCAACGCCACCATGTTTGTCGGTGCTCGCACCAACTTTGCTGTCGGCAGCGACTGGAAAGCCCTGCGCAAATTGGGTCAATGGCAACTGGACATTGGCAGCCCCAAACAAGCTTTGACCCTGCAAGCCCTGATCAGCATGGGC
>JBIKRC010000380.1:0-2624 GCA_044349375.1 Limnohabitans sp. | reverse complement strand
GAGGCCCCCCCCACGGTCACCGTCCAAACCGAGCAGGACAAATTGACCCTGAGCAAAGGGGAAGTCAACGCCGACAGTGCAGATGCACGTCTGGCCTTGGAGCGGGAAATTCAGGACAAAACCGATCAACTTGCGGCCCTGAAAAAGAATTTGGAAACTTTAAAGTCCTTATCGGCCAAACCCGACCCCGGAAAAACAAGCCCTTCTGAGCTCTCGGCCCTGAAACCAAGCCTTACCGTTGCTGCGGCTGAGGCTCATTCAGCCCCCTTGCTGGACGCCATCAGCCGCAATACCAGCATCTGGACCTGGGTCATGGCGTTGCTGGCCGGCATGGCTGGCTGGGTGTGGGTGGTCAGACGCCGCCCTGCAGAACCCGTCGATTTGTTGGGTACGGACAGCCTTGTGGCTCCATCGCCAGCTCCAGCGCCCTCGCCTCCTCCACCGGCATCGTCACTTTCTTCAGGCTTGCCGCCGCAATTTGCCGATCTGGATCTGAACCTGACGCCAGCACCCGACGCCGTGCCTGGCCCTCAGGCGAGCCACACTCCGGGCCAAAGCCAGTGAGACTCGCCCTTGGCATTTGTTACGCCGGCACGGCTTACCAAGGCTGGCAAAGCCAAAGCACGGGCTTGACCATCCAAGACAAGCTCGAAAAAGCCTTGGCCAAATTTGCCGATGTACCGCGGGTCAGCACCTTGTGTGCCGGCCGCACCGATGCAGGCGTGCATGGGCTGATGCAGGTGGTCCACTTTGACACCGAGATCGAACGCGACGCCCATTCCTGGGTTCGTGGCACCAACCGTTACTTGCCCTCCGACATCTCGGTGCAATGGGCGCAAGTGGTGCCCGACAGCTTTCATTGCCGCGCCAGCGCCACGGGTAGGCGCTATGTCTATGTGGTGCTCGACTCGATCGTGCGCCCCAGCCTGGAGGCGGGTCGCGTGGGCTGGGTGTACCGCCCTCTGGCCGAAGCGCCCATGCGCCAAGCCAGCCAGCACCTGCTGGGCGAACACGACTTTTCATCCTTTCGGGCCAGCAGCTGCCAAGCGCTGTCGCCCATCAAAACGCTACGCCACATCCATATCACCCGACATGGCGCTTATTGGCGCTTTGAGTTCGAAGGCAACGCCTTTTTGCACCACATGATCCGCAACATCATGGGCTGCCTGGTCACCATTGGCCAAGGCAACCATTCGCCTGACTGGATGCACGAAGTGCTGGAGGCCAAAAGCCGCGATGCAGCAGCCCCCACGTTTTCGCCCGACGGCCTGTACTTTGCCGGGCCGATTTACAGCGCAGAATGGGGCCTGCCCGATACCACCCCTGCTTTTGATTGGTTGCCATGAACCCGCAACAACGCACCCGCATCAAGATGTGCGGCTTCACACGCGAAGCCGACGTGCTGGCGGCATGCGCCGCAGGGGCCGATGCCATTGGCTTTGTGCTGTACCCCCCCAGCCCGCGCAGCGTGAGCATCGAACGGGCGGCCGAGCTGGCCCGGCTGTTGCCCGCCTTTGCGCTGCCCGTTTTGCTGTTCGTCAACGAGACGGCCGAGCGCATCCAGGCAGCGTGCAAGGCCGTGCCGGGGGCTTGGTTACAGTTTCACGGCGATGAAACACCAGAGTTTTGCGAAACCATGAGTCGCCTCACGGGCCGCCCGCACCTCAAAGCGGCCAGAATCCCCCTGTCCGAGGTGGCCGACTTCGACTTGTTAGAATTTGCGCTCATTCACCAGCAAGCCCACGCCCTCTTGCTCGACGCCCATGTCGACGGATACGGCGGCGGCGGAAAAACATTCAATTGGTCACTCCTGCCAACAAGCGTCAATGCTCACCTCGTTTTGTCTGGTGGACTCACACCTGCAAACGTGGGCGACGGCATTCGGGCGCTGCGCTCACACGGCCTGTCACTGGCCGTTGACGTGAGCTCCGGCATCGAGGCCGCCAAGGGCCTGAAAGATGCCGACAAAATCCAGCAATTCGTGGCCGCCGTGCGAGCGGCCGATGCTGACCTCCTTTGAATTTTTTCCGGGTTGATCCCCGGCCCCCATTGCCATGTACGACTACCAACAACCCGACATCAAGGGCCATTTCGGCATTTATGGCGGCAGCTTTGTCAGCGAAACCCTGACCCACGCCATCAATGAGCTGAAGGCCGCCTACGCCAAGTACCAGCACGACCCCGAATTCATTGCCGAGTTCAAGTCCGAGCTGGCGCACTTTGTGGGCCGCCCATCACCCGTCTACCACGCAGCCCGCATGAGCCGCGAGATGGGCGGCGCGCAAATTTTCTTGAAGCGCGAAGACCTGAACCACACCGGCGCGCACAAGATCAACAACACCATCGGCCAGGCCATGCTCGCCAAGCGCATGGGCAAGCCGCGCATCATTGCCGAAACAGGCGCAGGCCAGCACGGCGTGGCCACGGCCACCATCTGCGCCCGCTACGGCCTTGAATGCGTGGTCTACATGGGCAGCGAAGACGTCAAGCGCCAAAGCCCCAACGTCTACCGCATGAAGCTGCTGGGCGCGACCGTGGTGCCGGTGGAGTCGGGCAGCAGAACCCTGAAAGACGCCCTGAACGAAGCCATGCGCGACTGGGTGGCCAACGTGGACAACACCTTC
>JBIKRC010000379.1:0-2629 GCA_044349375.1 Limnohabitans sp. | reverse complement strand
GCTTTGGATGATGCGGCCTTCGTGCTCGGTGATGGAGCAAAAGGTGCAGCCGCCAAAGCAGCCGCGCATGATGTTCACGCTGAAGCGGATCATTTCCCACGCGGGGATTTTGGTCGCGTGGTCATGGCTGCCGTTTTCGTCGGCATAGCGCGGGTGCGGGCTGCGGGCGTAGGGCAGGTCAAACACATGGTCCATCTCGGGCGTGGTGAGCGGGATGGGCGGCGGCGTGATCCACACGTCGCGGGCGGTGTGGCCTTCGCCGTGCGCTTGCACCAGGCAGCGGGCGTTGCCGGGGTTGGTTTCCAGATGCAGCACGCGGTTGGCGTGGGCGTACAGAACGGCGTCTTGCTTGACCTGTTCGTAACTAGGCAGGCGGATGACGCTTTTGTCGCGGGGCGGGACTTTGTGGGTGCCTTTGCCACGCAGGGCTGGGTTGGGCACAAAGGTGAGCGGCTGAGTGATGGGCTGAATAGCGGCTTGCACGGTGCGGGCCTGAGCCACTGCGGCGGACAAATCGGCTTCAACGCTTTTAGTGTTGTGGCCCTCGGCCACTTCTTTGGCTTCTTCTTCGCGGGCACAAGTTGCGCCCTGCTCCCGCGCCTGGTCCGAAATCATCAAATACGGGTTGATGTGCGCTTCCACATGGCCGGGCGTGTCCACGCTGGTGGAGTCGATCTCGAACCAGCCTTCCGGCGTTTCGCGGCGCACAAAGGCGGTGCCGCGCACGTCGGTGATCTGCTGCACCGGCTCGCGGGCGGCCAGGCGGTGGGCGATCTCGACAATCGCCCGCTCGGCGTTGCCGTACAGCAGCAAATCGCATTTGCTGTCCACCACCACAGAGCGGCGCACTTTGTCAGACCAGTAGTCGTAATGCGCGATGCGGCGCAGGCTGCCTTCGATGCCGCCCAGCACGATGGGCACTTCGGGGAAGGCTTCGCGGCAGCGCTGGCTGTAAACAATCGCGGCGCGGTCCGGCCGCTTGCCGCCCACATCACCCGCGGTGTAGGCATCGTCGGTGCGGATTTTGCGGTCCGCCGTGTAGCGGTTGATCATGGAATCCATATTGCCGCTGGTCACGCCCCAAAACAGGTTGGGTTGGCCCAGTTCTTTGAAGGCATCGGCGCTGGTCCAGTCCGGTTGGGCAATGATGCCGACCCGAAAACCCTGGTTTTCCAGCATGCGGCCGATCACGGCCATGCCAAAACTCGGGTGGTCCACATACGCGTCGCCCGTGACCAACACGATGTCACAGCTGTCCCAGCCCAGTTGGGTCATTTCGGCGCGGCTCATCGGCAAAAACGGGGCCGTGCCAAAGCGCTGCGCCCAGTACTTGCGGTAACTGGTCAGCGGTTTGGCATCACGCGGAAAAAAGGAAACGTCGACAAAGGCGTTCATGGGCGGGCATTCGGGGTAACCCTCTAGTGTAGGGGCACTGTGGTGGGCCTGAAGCTGGCGCGGTTATTCGCCCGGAACCGTAGTCGCCTATGGGCGAGTCACCGCATCAAAGGTCTTTTTGAGCCCGCTCGATCAAGTCAACAAAACTCGGCGCGTCGCCCAGCGCCTGGGCGGCCAGCAAGGCCAGCTTGACCAGAAAAAGTTCGGATTTTTCGGGGCCAGCGGCGTCAATCGCCATGGCCAATTGGTCATAAGCGGTTTCCAGGCCGGCAATGTCCAAACCAGTCGCGTTGTTCATGGGGCTTCTCCGGTGGTGGCTTGGGCAAGGGCAGCGTTCAGGCGTCGGGCATCCAGGTGCAACCAGCGGGCGCAAATGTGCTGATCGGGGCGCAACAGGTAAGCCGCGCCGGGCGTGGTCACGCCGTAGCGGCTGTGCACCCTGCCTTGCGGGTCTGACAGCACCTGCAGCCAGGGCGCATCGGCCGGGCTTTCCACCAGGCCCACATCGGCACCTTCTGGGCTGATGCAGGTGATCTTGAGCGGCAAGCCCTTGGCCCGCCATTGGGCCACGCTGGCCAGCACATCGGCAGGCAAGGTATCGGCCGCACCAAACCACAGCAGGTCAAAACCACCGCCCAAGTGGTCCAGCAAAAACTGCGTGTCCGTCAGGCGCACATTGAGTGGCGGTGCGCCATGCGCGGGACCGGCCAAGAACTGCGCGTTGTCATCCACGCGGCAGTTGAGGCTGGAGTGGCTGTACTCGTGTGGGCGCGAGGTGCGCCAGTGGTAGAGCGGCCGCACAAAGGCTTCGGTGAGCGAGAGCGACAAGACGGCGTCGCGCAATAGACGAAAGCCGCGTGTGGGCGGGGTCATGAAGCGGGTGCTTTTGCCCGCTTCTTCGATGATTTCCCAAGCCGCGGCCACGCGCTCGGCGCTGTAGTTGGCCAGCAAAGCCGCAGGGGCCTGACCCCGGCACACCAGAGCCAGCCGCCAGGCCAGGGCCTGCGCGTCCTGAAAGCCGGTGTTGGCCCCCCGCACACCAAAAATCGGCAGCAAGTGGGCCGCATCGCCCATGAACAAGGTGCGCCCCACCAGATAGTCGGGCAAGGTGAGCGTGCGGGCCGAATACACCGAGCTCCAGTCCATCTCCCAAGGCTTGTCGGCATGGCCGATCATGGCCAGTTGGGCGTTGATGCGGGTTTTGAGCGATTCGGGCGACAAGGCTTGCTCGGGC
>JBIKRC010000378.1:0-2633 GCA_044349375.1 Limnohabitans sp. | reverse complement strand
CGCTGGCCGCACATGTTCATGACGCTCTCGCCCACGTACATGGGCATCGCGCAAGCGGCGTACGACTTCACCGTGGCCTATTTGCGTGGCGAGATTCCGGGCACGGGCCCCGTCAAACGCCGTCAGTTCGCCACCAAGCAGATCGCCTTGGCCGAGATGTTCATCAAGCTCGAACAAACCCGCAACCTGTTCTTGCGTGCCATTGAAGACGCCAAGGTCGATCCAGCCAAGTCCACCCGCCTGCGTGCCTACGCCGCGCAGTACACCATCATGGAAAACGCGCAAGACATCGCCCGCTTGGCCATCCGCACCTGCGGCGGCCAATCCATGCTCAAAAGCCTGCCGCTGGAGCGCCTGTACCGCGATGCACGTTGCGGTTCGCTCATGTTGCCCTGGACAGCCGAGCTGTGCATGGACCGCATTGGCCGCGAAGCCCTGTACGAACCCGGCGAAAAAGACGAGTGATGCAAGCCCCAGAGACCAGCCCCCTCGCGGCCCGCTTTGCTCAGCTGGCGCAGGACTGCGGTACGCAGCCCGCCATGACCTTCCGGGGCGATGAGCGCAAGGCCACCCAGACCGGTGACAGCACCTTCGCCTACGACTTCGCCAAGTTCTGGCGGCGCGTGAAGCGCGTGACCGCGCACCTGCAATCGACTTGGGGCGTGCAGCCGGGTGACCGCGTGGCCTGGCTCGGTTTCAACCACGAGCTTCAGCTGGTCACGCTGGTGGCTTGTGCCCGTTTGGGCGCGGTCTTTTTACCGCTGAACTTTCGGCTGGCGGTGCCCGAGTTGCAGCAGGTCATGCAGGACGCCCAGCCGCGCCTGCTGGTGCACGACAGCCACCATGCCGAGACAGCCCCTGCGCTGCAAGGCTCAGACCTGCAGCACACCCACCACGACAGCCTGATCGCCACCGCTTCACCACGCGCACTGCCACTGCCCGATGTGAACAGCGACATGCCGCTGCTGCTGGTCTACACCTCGGGCACCACGGGCGTGCCCAAGGGCGCTGTGCACACGCAAGCGGCGCTGCTGGCCAATGCCCGAGCCAGTGCCTGGGCGCACGACTTTGTAGAAGGCGACAAGGTGTTGTCCACGCTGCCCATGTTCCATGTGGGCGGCCTGTGCATCCAGACCTTGCCCGCGCTGCTGGCGGGCATCGAGGTGGTGCTGCACCCGCGCTTTGATCCGAGCGCTTGGTTGGATGAAATGCACACGAGTCGCCCCACGCTGTCGCTCTTGGTGCCCGCCACCATGCGCGCCGTGTTCGAGCACCCGCGCTGGGCCGACACCTCGCTGGCTTGCCTGCGCGGCATCATGACCGGCTCGTCCACCGTGCCTGTGGTGTACCTCGAAACACTGCACGCACGCGGCGTGCCGGTGGGTCAGGTCTATGGCACCACCGAAACCGGCCCCGTGTCCATTGTGCTGCGCCTGCCCGATGCCATGTCCCGCGTGGGCGCGTCGGGCTGGCCACATCCTGAAGCGCAGGTCAAACTGATCGATTTAGACGGCCAAGAAGTCGGTCCCGGCGAAACGGGCGAGGTCTGCCTGCGGGCTGCTAACCTGATGCGGGGTTACTGGTGCGTCGATGGTGAGCACAATACGGGTTTGCAAGACGGCTGGTTCCACTCAGGTGACTTGGGCCAGCGTGCCGAAGATGGCTGCATCACCATCGTGGGCCGCAGCAAAGACATGATCATCTCGGGCGGTGAGAACATCTACCCGGCCGAAATCGAAAACCAACTGGTGACGCTGCCGGGTGTGGCCGAGAGCGCGGTGGTCGGCGTGGCCGATGCCCGCTGGGGCGAAGTGCCCGTGGCAGTTCTGGTGCGCAGCCCCGACGCCACAGGGCAGGCCTTGAGCGCAGAAGTCGTGCTGGCACACCTGAGGTCGCGTATTGCACGCTTCAAAATGCCGCGCCGCGTGGTGTTCATGTGCAACCTGCCCAAAAGCGCTTTGGGCAAGGTGCAAAAGCCAGCCTTGCAGGCCCTTTTGACCGGGACAAACCCTTAAAACAGCCGCTTTTTTAGCTTTTCTGCCAAGGTTTACGGACCTGCATGGCATCATCATTTGATCTATCAAAACAAGGAGATCAGCATGAGTCAAATCACCCGCACATTTTCACGTTCACTCACCCGCCGCCCCGTCCTGGGACTGGCTGCCGCCGTTCTTTTGTCGACCACGTCTGCCGCCTGGGCGCAAACCGCCTGGCCTAGCAAACCCGTCAAAATCGTCGTGCCCTTCGCAGCCGGCGGCACCACCGACATCTTGGCCCGCGCCATTGCGCCAGATTTGAGCAAAGCGTTTGGTCAATCCTTCGTGATCGAAAACAAGGGCGGCGCAGGCGGCAACTTGGGTGCCGATCAAGTGTCCAAGTCACCCGGTGACGGCTACACCCTGCTCATGGGCACCGTGGGCACACACGGCATCAACCGCGCCCTTTACAGCAAGCTGCCCTACGACCCGATCAAGGACTTCGTGCCGATCACTTTGGTGGCGGGCGTGCCCAACGTGATGGTGATCAACGCCGAAAAAGCGGCGGCCAACAAGATCAACACCGTGAACGACTTCATCAAGTACGCCAAAGCCAACCCGGGCAAGCTGAACATGGCCTCCAGTGGCAATGGCACC
>JBIKRC010000377.1:0-2635 GCA_044349375.1 Limnohabitans sp. | reverse complement strand
GGTGGGACAAATTTTACGGCTCGGGCTTTTGTTTTTATGACATGACCGGCAATTTGATCGGAAGCCTGGCGGGGCTTTTGTGTGATTTTTTGTTGCGTCTTCTGCTGACGGCCGTTTTGAGTCTCTTATGAAAATCTTAGTCAACACCAAGCCTTTGTTGATCGCGCCGCTTTGGCTTGCACGGCTGGGTATTGGCTTGGTGGCTTGCTTGCTAGCCGTGTCGATGGAGTGGCTGCGCCCAGGTTTTGTGGTGAGTCTTGATGAGGCCTTTCGCGATACCGCCCTGCAATTGCAGGCCAAGCCTCAACCGGAAGACAGGCTGGTGGTGGTTGACATCAACGAAGGAGCGCTTAACGACATCGGCCCTTGGCCCTGGTCTCGTCAGAAGGTGGCCGACTTAGTTGAGATTCTGCTGAGCACCTACGAAGCACGTGCCGTGGGACTGGACATTGTCTTTACCGAACCGGGCGATACCCAAGGCGATGCTCGGTTAGCTTCACTAGCGGCGAATGGACCAGTGGCGTTGGCCCAGATTTTTGACTACACACCGCGCAGTTCAATCATCATGCAAGGGCAACTGGGAGGCGGCATACCGAGCCCTCAACCTGCGCCGGAGGCCATCAATGCGCATGGCTTTATTGCCAACCATGCCGGGTTGTCGGGGGCGCGCTGTTTGGGCAATATTGGCTACCAGCCCGATGCCGATGGCGTGCTGCGCCGGTTACCGGCCCGCACCCGCTACCAAGGCCAAGATTACCCACACTTGGCCAGCGCCTTATTGCTTTGCGGTAATCCGTCTACCCTTGTCGCGCATGGTGACTTGATGGGCATGTGGCGCGTACCCTACAGCCATTCACAGTCTGCCTACACCGTTATTTCAGCCGCCGACATTTTGCGTGAAACCGCCCCTAAGGTCCTGATAAAAGGACGCTATGTATTGGTCGGTTCTTCGGCGCTGGGGTTGGGCGACCGAGTCAGTACGCCGCTGGCGGCTATCAGTGCAGGCGTAATGGTGAATGCAGCCAGCTTGACTGGACTGTTGGACTTGGCTGAAGGTCGTGCACAGGCACCATGGTCTGGCCGGGTATGGCTGCTGGTGTGGAGTTTGCTGAGTGTTGGGCTAGCGGTTTTTTTCATTAGTCGATTACCAGCTTGGGGCGCGCTGCTGCTGCTGCTGGGGCTGGTGGTGAGCTGGCTGGGACTGGCCTTTGCCGGGGTAGTGCGACAAGCTGAGTGGTCGGTAACTGCACCGCTATGGGCTTACTTTTTTTTGTTGGTGGTGGCGGTGCCGCATGAGTGGTGGCAGGCGCAGCGTAAATCACGACGCGTGATGGCGACGTTTTCACATTACGTTGCTCAGCCGGTGCTCAACGAAATTGTGCGCCTGGGGTTACAACACAGCCTTACCCCCACGCTGCGCGATGTGACGGTGCTGATTGCAGACATGGAGGGCTACACCCGTACGACCTCAGCGATGTCACTTGGCGATGCGGCCACCTTGACAAAGGATTTTTTGGCATGCCTGACGCGCCCAGTTCTTCAGTGCCACGGCACGCTGGACAAATATAGCGGCGATGGTTTGGTGGCTTTTTGGGGCGCACCCCTGCTTTGCCCTGATCAAGCAGACCGGGCAGTTTCCGCTGGACTGGCCATTTTGGAGGAAGTTCGCGAATTCAACAACCAGCGGCAACGTGCTGGTTTTGCACCGGTGCAGGTGCGCATTGGGATTGAAAGCGGGCGGGCGCTGGTGGGCGATTTGGGAACCTCCTTCAGGAGTACCTATACAGCTGTGGGGGACTGCATTAATTTCGCGTCGCGCCTAGAGTCTGCCGCGCGGGACCTGCCGACCCAACTGGTGATAGGTGCGGCCGCCAATGCTTTACTTAAGCAACACACAACGCTGTCGTTGGGCGCCATCACACTTCGCGGAACGCAAACCACCATCGATATATTCACCGTTCAGACGCCCCATGCAGCGCGCTCCTTTAGGGCTGAAGCACTTGGTTAATACTGCGTACGGCTTCTACATCGGCAGCACCGACCAGCGCCAACAAGCGGATGTTGGAGATGAGATAGAGGTAGCGCGCCTGCGCAAGATCGCGCAGCACCATCGAGCGTTTCTGTTCGGCGTTCAAAACATCCACTACCGTGCGGCTACCAGCCTGAAAAGACTTGCTACTAGACAACACCAACTGATCGGCGGAAACCAAGGCTTGCTCCAAGGCGTTGATTTTGGGAATATTTTCCGTTAGACCTCGAAACTCTTTGTGGACGCGCAAACCCAGATCACGGCGACCGGCTTCGAGCAACTGCTCAGCACGTTCTAGAGCTGCAAGCGCTTGACGAATGCTCGAAGTGACGGCCCCCCCGGCAAACAGCGGGACATTGAGCTGCAGTCCGACGCTGGCGTTGTTGTAACGGTTTTGGGTATTGGTAAAGTTTTCGCTTTGGCTGCGTGAGAGTTGCGCGATGGCGTCCAGCGTAGGGTAGTGGCCGGACTGGTTTTTACCAACTTCGAGCCGGGCAACCTCGACCAACGATTTGAGGGATTTTATCTCCGGGCTGTTTTGCTCAGCACGGGTGATCCAATCCAGAAGATTGTTGGGCTCCGGGCCCAGCAGCTGCAGCTTGCTGA
>JBIKRC010000376.1:0-2638 GCA_044349375.1 Limnohabitans sp. | reverse complement strand
ACAAGGGAGGAAAGTGACTGACACCCAGCTTGAGCATGGGCCAGTTGAAGCCCCAGACCAACGTCAAGATGATCAGCAAGGTGATTTGTTGTCGGCTGAGGGTCATGCAACCCATGGTAGCGCAGGCTAAGACAGGAGGTTGACCAGGCCGCGACACGGACGACGGCAACTGCGTGTGGCCAGACCTGACTTCTTATTCAGCGGCGGCTTGCTACAGCACAGGGCACGGGCAGCCAAACCGCGCTGCGCCTGCTTTCACCAAGACGGTTGCAATGAACCAAAGCCTTTGGGCGCCTGGCTGGCGATGTCAAAAGTCACGATCTCGTAGGCTTCCGGCTGGGCCAGCAAGGCACGCAACAGCTGGTTGTTCATGGCGTGGCCAGAGCGGAAGGCGCTGTAGGCCGCCAGCAAGGGTTTGCCCACGATGTACAGGTCACCCATGGCGTCCAGGATTTTGTGTTTGACGAACTCATCGTCGTAGCGCAGGCCATCGGCGTTGAGCACCTTGTAGTCGTCCATGACGATGGCGTTGTCCAGACCACCGCCCAAGGCCAGTCCATTGGCGCGCATCATTTCCACGTCTTTGGTGAAGCCGAAGGTGCGGGCCCGGGCGATGTCACGCGAGTACACGCCCTCGGACATATCGAACACCACCTGCTGGCCCGTTTGATCGACGGCGGGATGGCGAAAGTCGATTTCAAAGCTGAGTTTGTAGCCGTGGTAAGGCTCCAATTTAGCCCACTTGATGTTGTTGCCCTCGCCTTCACTGACTTGCACGGTTTTGAGCACACGCAAAAAACGCTTGGGCGCGTTTTGCTCAACGATGCCCGCGCTTTGCAACAAAAACACAAACGAGGATGCCGAGCCATCCAGAATGGGCACTTCTTCGGCGGTGATGTCCACATACAGGTTGTCGATGCCCAAACCGGCGCAGGCCGACATGAGGTGCTCGACGGTGAAAACTTTGGCCTGTCCGACCGAGATGGTGGAGGCCAGGCGCGTATCGGTCACCGACTCGGCCCGCACGGGAATGTCTACCGGCTCGGGCAGATCCACCCGACGAAACACGATGCCAGTGTCGGGCACTGCGGGGCGCAGCGTCAATTCGACCCGCTGGCCGCTGTGCAAACCCACGCCAACGGCTCGGGTCAGGGTTTTAAGGGTGCGTTGGGCGAGCATGCAAGCATTTTAAAGGGGGCCAGACTGGTTAGTGCCGGTCTGGCCCTTGTCCACATCGTCCGCAAAGCGAATGGATCAGTCTGCTTGCTTGCGCAGGAAGGCCGGGATCTCGATGTCGTCCATGCCTGCGGCCGACATGCCGTCCACACGCGTCGCGGCATGGGTGCGGTTGTTGCGCCAGTAAGCCGGAATGTTCACGCCATTGGCCGCCGCTGGCGATGCTGTATTGAGCGTGGGCGCCACCGCTTCTTGCCCGCCCATCATGAAAGGGGCATTGTCGGTGCCCGTGCGCAGCACTTGCAAAGGAGGCGACGCGCGGCGAGCACCGGCCTTGGCCAAGCCTGTGGCCACCACAGTCACACGGATCTGGTCGCCCAGGCTTTCGTCGTAGGCGGTGCCATAGATGACGTGCGCATCTTCCGAAGCGCAGTCGCGGATGGTGTTCATGGCTTGCTTGGATTCAGACAATTTCAAAGAACCCTTGGCGGCACTGATCAGCACCAGCACGCCACGCGCGCCCTTGAGGTCCACGCCTTCGAGCAGCGGGCATGCCACGGCTTGTTCGGCCGCGATGCGTGCGCGGTCCGGACCGCTGGCAGCAGCCGTGCCCATCATGGCTTTGCCTGGCTCACCCATCACGGTGCGCACATCTTCAAAGTCGACGTTCACATGGCCGGGCACGTTGATGATTTCGGCAATACCGCCCACGGCGTTTTTCAGCACGTCGTTGGCGTGCGAGAAAGCCTCGTCTTGCGTCATGTCTTCACCACCCGGCAATTCAAGCAGCTTTTCGTTGAGGACCACGATCAGCGAGTCCACGCTGGCTTCGAGTTCCTTCATGCCTTCGTCAGCGTTGTCCATGCGGCGCTTGCCTTCAAAGTCGAAAGGCTTGGTGACCACGCCCACGGTGAGGATGCCCATGTCTTTGGCAATGCGGGCAATCACTGGCGCTGCACCGGTGCCCGTGCCGCCGCCCATGCCGGCGGTGATGAACAACATGTGTGCACCCTCGATGGCTGCACGGATGTCAGCCTCGGCATTTTCGGCGGCTTCACGGCCTTTGTCGGGCCTGCTGCCAGCGCCCAGACCGGTTTGACCCAGTTGCACAAAACGGTGCGCCGCGCTGCGGGCCAGGGCTTGTGCGTCGGTGTTGGCGCAGATGAACTCCACGCCTTGCACTTGGCGCTCGATCATGTGTTCGACGGCATTGCCGCCGCCGCCGCCCACCCCGATCACTTTGATCTGTGTGCCTTGGTTGAATTCTTCTGTCTGGATCATTTCGATGGTCATGGTACTTCTCCTAAAGGGTTTGCAGTTGCCTGAAAGTTTTCTGAATTTATTGTTTCGTGTCAAAGTGTTGTCAACATCGCAGCGGCCTTGACAAGGGTGGGCTGCTTCTGGCCTGATAAATTTGGGTCCAGTTCATCAGAAGTTCCCCACAATGAAGTCTTTGAATCGG
>JBIKRC010000048.1:0-10127 GCA_044349375.1 Limnohabitans sp. | reverse complement strand
CGCGGGTCATGCCCACGTTCATGCGGCGGATGTCAGACAGGAAGCCGATCTCGCCTTGGGGGTTGCTGCGCGTCAAGGTGATGGCAATGATGTCGCGCTCTTGGCCCTGAAACGAATCGACGGTGCCAACGCTGAGCCTGCGTTGCAGCAGCAAACCATTGAGCACTTCGCTGTCTTCGATGGCGTCTTTTAAATAGTTGATTTGGGCGCGGTACGGCG
The DNA here is from genome assembly GCA_044349375.1 of Limnohabitans sp. GTDB lineage: Bacteria > Pseudomonadota > Gammaproteobacteria > Burkholderiales > Burkholderiaceae_C > Limnohabitans_A. The sequence goes on along the minus strand of JBIKRC010000048.1, from coordinate 9,908 downwards.
CAATCACGCCGATGCTGAGCGGGGTGTGTTGGTGTTCGTCGTGTTCGGCTGCGTCGTAGGGCGCCAGTAGTTGCGCCAGGCGCTCCAGCAGCAAGTGGGCTTCTTCAGGGTTGGCGGTTGATCGGCTCTCAGGAATGGCGACTTCTTGATAGCCGCAGCCCGCCGTGTCGATGAATTCCACCGGCAGGTCGGGTGCAAAACGCAGGTCATAAGCCTCCAGGCCCGCGTGGCGCACGCTGGCGTGCGGCACCAGTTGGCCGCCATAAAACTTGTCTGAGCTGAAGCCCATGATCTGCTCGTGCATGCGGTATTGCGTGGTGAGCATGCGGGCCGTGTTGGGTTGGCGCTGAATGCACTTTTCAAACAGGGTTTCGCGCAGGCCTTCGCGGGCAGCTTGTTCGCTTTTCACGGTGGGCGGCAGCTGGTGATGATCACCCGCCAACACCAAGCGCTGGCCCTTGGCAATGGGAATCCAGCAACCCGGCTCCAGGGCCTGGGCGGCTTCGTCGATGAAGACGGTCTCAAAGCTCAGGTGGCGCATGTGGCGGTGGCTGGCACCCACCAGCGTGCAGGTGATGACCTGCACCGATTCGAGCACGTCTTCGGTCATGAAGCGCTCCAAATCGTCAGCGGCTTGGCGCAACGTGCGTGCTTCTTCACGCAGCTGTTGGCGGTGCTGTCGCCCCTCAAAACCAAAGTTGCGGACGCCTTCTTTGGCCAGTTCACTGGCCGTGTCTCGGTGCTGCTCAGCGGTTTGGCGCATCGCGTGCATCTTGGCGTAGCTGGGGTGGGCCATCACCCCGGCGTCGAGGGTGTGCTTGAGCAGCAGGTCCGACACGCGGCTGGGGTTGCCCATGCGGATCACGTTCACACCGCGCTCGGCCAGCTTTTCGGTCAGCAGGTCCACGGCGGTGTTGGAGGGGGCGCACACCAGCACGCGCCGCTCGCGCCGGATGGTTTCCAAAATGGCTTGCACCAGCGTGGTGGTTTTGCCCGTGCCGGGCGGGCCGTGGATGATGGCCACGTCTTGCGCCGAGATCACATGGCGCACAGCCAGCAGCTGCGAGTCGTTGAGCGCACTGGGGTAAAACAGGTCGTCGGCTTTGGGCTCGCGGTAGCTGGCCTGCCGCACGCCCAGCAGCACGTCGCGCAGTTCGGCCAAGCGGTTGCCGTGTGCGCCAATGACGTCGTTCAGGGCCTGGTGCATCTCGCGGTAGCTGACCTCGTCAAAGGTGAGGTCAATGCCCAGGCTGCTGCCGTTTGGGGTGCTGGCGTTTTGTACCCAGTCGGGCAGCTCTTCTTTGGTGGTGGCCAGCACCAGCTTGTTGCGCCGCACGCTGGTCACCACGCCGCTCAGCACGGGCCGGTCAGGCCCCGAGTAGCCGGGCGCATTGCTGAACACACACGCGTTTTTGCCCACCTGAAACAAGTGCAGGTCTTGCCGATGCGCAGGCCGCTCCAGCTCCAGCACCACCTTGCCCCCAAAACCAATGTCTACTTGGGTGATGGTGACGGGATACCAAGTCAAGCCACGCCGACGGCGCTCTTTGATGCTGGCACTGGCGTTTTTGAGCTTGAACTGCGCCTGGTCTTCCTTTTGCTCCAGTTGCATGAGGGCGCGGACATGGCGTAACTCGTGTTCAACAGAAAGATGTGCAGTGAAGGTGGGGTCTTGGTCGGCCAAAAGAGATGGGAAAGGGAAAATGGGGTGGACGGGACTCTAACCCAATGGGATGGGCTTTAACTCTGCACCTTGTGCGTGACGAATTTCACGAGGCCCTCGCTGGCTTCTTCGATCAAATCCAGCACATGCTCAAAGCCCTGGTCCCCACCGTAGTAAGGGTCGGGGATGACCGGGGCCTGCGTGGTGAGCAAAAACTCCGCCAAGCCCCGGATCTTGTGTTGATGCTGCGCGGGGCATCTTTCTTCCAAGAGGGCGCGGTTGTCCCAATCCATGGTCAAGAACAAATCAAAGGTTTCAAAGTCGCTGTCCACAACCGGCCTGGCCCTCAAGTGCGCAAGCTCGTAGCCTCTTTTGAGCGCATGCTTTTGGCTGCGTTCATCGGGCGGCGCAGCGGGGTGAAAGTTGTGTGTGCCTGCCGAGTCAACTTGGACTTTGTGCAAGAGGTTTTGCTCAGTCAGCCGCTTGAAGAAAACAGCTTCGGCTGTGGGACTTCGGCAGATGTTGCCCATGCAGACAAACAGGATTTTGTAAGCGTTTTCGTTCATGTCGTGCGGGGTGAGGAAGTAGGTGTGTGGGGTCAAAAAACCTGCTCAAAGCTTATGGCAAGCAGCCTATTGCATGGCACAGGCTTGGGGCTATCCCCCCAATGGGGTCTGGGGAATAGGCGTGTCGGGGCACACTCTCACCATCAGGCGCCAACAAGGGTATTGTTGCGCCACCATTGACACCAAGGGGGAGTGCCGTGGAGGCCAAATTTGCTGAACGTCTTGCCAGCCTTTCTGAAGGGGACATTTCCGCCATCATTCAAATGGCTTGGGAAGACCGGACTGCGTTTGAAACGATTCAAGAGCGTATGGGTTGGTCAGAGCCGGACGTCATTCGCCTCATGCGGCACGAGCTGCAGCCCAGTTCTTTTCGGATGTGGCGCAAGCGCATGAAAGGCCGCACGACCAAACACCGGGCACTGCGCAGCCCTGACATGAAGTTTGACGACCAATCGATCGCCGACCACCGACGCGCCAACTGCTGATGGATAGGCGCTTGACAAGGGTTATCGAGAGAACCGGCGTTGGCCAAAGGGTGGTGGCAAATTGCCTCACCCCTTTCTTGACACGTTTTGGCCATCACTAACGATCGATGATGTGCCGATATTTGTACAAAATTGCTCTTGAGATTCCACCTGTCATGGATTAACATTGTTGCAACAGGAGGTCTATCATGGAAATTGCCATTCGTAACATTGGGAACAGCAAAGGCGTGGTGTTGCCCAAGCCGTTTCTGGCCCAGGTCGGACTGGACGGGCAGGCGACCGCGATCATCGAAGTGGAAAACGGCACCATCGTCTTGCGCAAGCCCGCCAAGACGGTTCGCAGTGGCTGGGCAGAGGCTGCTGCTGCCGTATCCGCCAAGGGCGAAGATGCGCTTTTGATGGGTGAGTTCGGCAACTTGGACGATGAGGAGTTGGGCTGGTGAAGCGCGGCGACATTTGGCTGGTGAACCTGGACCCGACCGTGGGCAGCGAAATAAAAAAGTCGCGGCCCTGCGTTGTGATGTCACCGGCAGAGTTGAATGACAACCTGCGCACCGTGATGGTGGCGCCCATGACCTCCAAGGGTTTTGCCGCGCCGTTCCGGGTGCCTGTCACCCATGCGGGCACCAAGGGCTTGATCGTGTTGGATCAGCTTCGGACGGTTGACAAGGTGCGCTTGGTCAAGCGTCTGGGCGCTGTGTCCGCAAAGACGTTGACTGCCGCCCTGACCACGCTGCAGGAAGTGTTCGCGGAATAAAAAAGGAACGCCCTGGCGGCCTGCTTGACTGCCGCGCCCTTATCCCCGATCGCCATCGCCTGCCTGGGCAGAAGCGGGCAAACCAAAGACCCGGTCAAAGCACCAAGTGAAGGCGATGGCATAAAAGAAAAAGAACGCCAGCAGGCCCAGGTTGGCCACCAAGGCAGCGGTGGGCGAAATGTCGAGCCACAGCGACATGACGGGCAAAAGAAGGACCACCAAACCGCCTTCAAAACCGGCACCGTGGGCCAGCCGCCGGGCAAAGGAGCGGCCACGCACGGCTTGGCGAGCCTCCCAGCGCTCAAAGAGCCAGTTGAAGACGTAATTCCACGTCAGCGCAATGCTCGACAAAACAAGCGCCAGGCCCAATGTTGAGGCGGGCGACTTGTCAAAGGCCAGGCTCAACACGGGCCCGACCACGGCAATGGCAATGACCTCGTACAAAAGGGCCTGGAGAACGCGGCGGGTGGTGGGGGACATCTTGGGGAACGCGATGGAGAGTGCGGTGAGGCGGACGGCAAGGTGTTATGTTGCAGGCCTCAAGAGGGCAACACGTCCTGCTCTTCAGGCGCTTGCCCGCCTTGACGGCTCAAGAATGCCAGTGCGGCATTCACATCGCCGCGTTTGGCACGTTGGGCAAAGTAGTCGGCTGTTTTCATGGCTGAGAGCTTTTCTGCAACGGCACTCACAATGAATTGGTTCAAGGTTGTGCCATCTTCACGGGCCAGTTGCTCTGCCCCTGCCTTCAGTGACAGCGGTAAACGCAGGGCGTAATTGCTTTGGGTTCCCATATCAGGCTCCTTGAAAAAATTGCCGTGGTGTCATGACACCGATGCCAAACTTGCTCGCTTGTGGCCAAAAATCTTTTTGATTGGACGTGACGATGGCCACCGAATCGCCAATGCCTTGGCCATTCACAGCCAACTCCAACACCAAATCATCGTTGGGGTCACGCAATTGCGGACGCCACAAAAACTGAATCTCCACCCGAATCACCACGCCAGCCAAGGCATCGAGCAAGTTGATCACTTGATCCGCATGCGCACCCGCTGCAGCCAAATGTTCAGGGCGCAACAAAACAGCTTCGTACTCCATGAACAAAGGCACGCTGCACAGAGCTCCCACTTGCCTCAGTAGCACGCGTCGCAAAATTTCAGCCGATGCACCTGAAGGGCTGCGCACTGCAGCTACGAGCACATTGGTGTCAAGGACATGATTCATATTGCTGGCAATATATCATCGAACGCTCAATGGTTCAAGTGTCTACAACCCTTCTCGCACCGCTTGCAGGGTTAATTATGAAAGCATCTTCGCGCTATTTAATCTTATTGGCTGCCGACATGCCAATGTGATGCGATCGAATTATCTTGTAACTTATAATTCACATGTTTGAAGTCCGTGACTACCTGACCGCGCAAGGCGATGACCCTTATGCCCTGTGGTTGATGTCACTGGCGGATCGACAAGCCAGAGCCCGAATTTTGATTCGGGTAGGCCGAATGGCCAGTGGCAATTTTGGCGATGTGAAACCGGTTGGCGAAGGCGTATGGGAAGCCCGAATTGATTGGGGGCCGGGGTACAGGATTTACTACGCACAGGCCGGACAGCGCTTGATCTTGCTGTTGCTCGGTGGTGACAAGCGTAAACAGCAAGCGGACATTGAAAAGGCCCACCTTTACTGGGTGGACTGGCAACACAGGAGAAAGTTCAAATGAACATCAGGACCAGTCGCCCGCATGACGAAGCCGTTGTGGAAATGCTCAAAGCCGACCCTGAGTTTGCCAACGAGTACCTCGCTGTTGCCCTGGATCAAGCTGATCAACCCGGCGGGCAACAGGCTTTGCTGGCGACTTTGCGGCATATCGCTGAGGCGCAAGGCATGTCTGCGGTGGCCGAGAGAGCGGGCATGCCCCGCGAAAGCCTGTACCGGGCACTCAGTCCTCGCGGTAACCCCACACTCAAGACTTGGTTAGCTGTGTTGAACGCCACCGGATTGCACTTATCGGTGGTGCGGCCCCAGCTTTGACCTATTTTTTGATGTCTTTTAATCGGCGCAGCTGACTTGACTCACTGCCTCGCCGTGCGCACGTTGGGCGGTAACTTGCCGGGTGCGCTGGTGCGCCAGGGGTTGATGTCCAGCCCGCCGCGCCGGGTGTAGCGGGCATACACCGTCAGCTTGGTGGGTTTGCAGCGCGTCCAGATGTCCATGAAGATGCGCTCGACGCATTGCTCATGGAACTCATTGTGGTTACGAAAGCTCACGATGTATTGCAGCAAACCCGCTTGCTCGATCTGTGGACCGCTGTAGGTGATTTGCACACTGCCCCAGTCGGGCTGGCCTGTCACCAAACAATTGCTTTTGAGCAAGTGGCTGACCAGGGTTTCGCTCACGGGCAGTTCGTCGGTACTGGCGCTCAGCAAGTCCGGCGCAGGCTCGTAACGTGTGCACTCAATGTCCATGCGGTCCAGGTTCAGCCCGTCGAGTTCGTGCACGGGTTCGGTGTCAAATTGCTCTTGCAGCAACAGCTTCACGCCCACGCTGGCCTGCACCGCGCCGCCGTGCCAGATGGCGGCGCTGATGTCGCGGCGGATCATGTTGCGCACTGCGTCGGCGCTGTCCAATCGCGTGTTGTTGAAGCTGTTCAGATACAGCTTGAAGGACTTGCTCTCCACAATGTGCGTGCTCTCGGCGGGCACAGTGATGTGCGCCAGCGCCACTTGCGGCTTGCCTTTGGTGTTGAGCCAGGACAGCTCAAACGCGGTCCACAAGTCGGCCCCAAAAAACACGGGCTGGCCGGTGACGCCGATCTCGGCGCGTTTGGTGGCGCGGGGAATCGGGAACAGCAAACCCGCGTCGTACTGGTCCACATAGGCGCTGGATTTGCCCAGTTGCGATTGCTCTGGCGAGTTCATGCCTGCACCTTGCGACGGAAAACGATACGGTCCGACTCGGACACAGCCGCGTCATGCGCGTAGCCTTCCAGATCAAAACCCAGCAGGCCTTCGGGGTGGGTGACCTTGTTTTGGATGGCAAAGCGCGCCATCAGGCCCCGCGCCCGCTTGGCGTTGAAGCTGATGATTTTGTATTTGCCGCCTTTGAAGTCTTCAAACACACACTCGATGACGCGGGCCTTGAGGGTTTTGCGGTCGACCGACTTGAAATATTCTTGCGAAGCCAGGTTCACGATGACGGGGGTTTTGTCCTTGGCCAGCTGGGCGTTCAGGTACTCGGCAATTTGCAGTCCCCAAAACTTGTACAGGTTGCTGCCCTTGTCGGTTTGCAGCGTGGTGCCCATCTCCAGGCGGTAGGGCTGCATCCAGTCCAGCGGGCGCAGCACGCCGTACAAGCCACTCAAAATGCCCACATGGGTCTGCGCCCATTCCAGGTCTTGCGCTGACAAAGTCTTGGCGTCCAGCCCTTCGTACACATCGCCGTTGAAAGCCAGCACGGCTTGCTTGGCGTTTTTGGCGGTGAACTTAGGCGTCCAGGCTTCGTAGCGGGCCACGTTCAGGGCCGACAGCGCGTCCGACAAGTCCATGAGCTCGGCGATTTGCTGGGGCGACTTTTGGCGCAGCACCTCGATCAAGGCTTGCGATTGCGGCACGAACTGGGGCAGCGTGTGCGGCACGCCTGCGGCGGGGGTTTCGTAATCCAGAGATTTGGCGGGTGACAATAAGAACAACATGCTCGACATCCTTTACTTGGACGATTATCTCGCCATCGTGAACAAGCCCGCCGGCTGGTTGGTGCATCGCACCCCGCTGGACAAGGGCGAAACCCGCTTTGTGCTCCAAACCCTGCGCGACCAAATTGGGCAACACGTCTGGCCCGTGCACCGCTTGGACAAGGGCACCAGCGGCGTGCTGCTGTTTGCGCTGGATGCCGACACGGCGCGCACCCTCGGCCAAGTCTTTGAAAGCGGCGAGGGCCTGCAAAAAACCTACCGCGCGGTGGTGCGAGGCTGGCCTGCCGTTTCAGGCCTGATCGACCACCCTTTGAAGCGCATGCCCGATGACATGCGCACCGAACGCTTGGAAGTGCAACCCGCCCAAAGCCGCTTTACCACCTTGCGCCACTTTGAGCTGCCGCTGCCCCAGCAAGGCTTTGCCAGCACCCGCTGCGCCGAAGTGACTCTGGAGCCGCTGACAGGCCGTCGCCATCAGCTGCGCCGCCACATGAAGCACATCGCCCACCCGATCATTGGCGATGCCACGCACGGCAAGGGGCCGCTCAACCGGGCCGTGGCGGATTTAGTTGGTTTGCAAAGGCTGTGGTTGCACGCCACACGCTTGCAACTGGCACACCCCGTCAGCGCTCTGCCACTGGTCATCGAAGCGCCATTGCCTGACGAGTGGGGACTTTGGGCAACATTTTCAGAATCCCCCACCGCAGTCAGGGCTTGATGTCACGCAGCGGATAAGACCCAGCCTTTGATCTGCCTAAGATCGCACAACTTTCATTTGGCTTGGCCCCCAAATGCCGCCCAGCTGGCTGACCCAGCCCCATCTATGACACCTTACAAGACCAAGACACCATGAGCCTGCTGTTCACCCCTTTCACCTTCCATGCCCCATCTGGCCCGCTGACCTTGCCCAACCGCATCGTGATCGCACCCATGTGCCAATACTCGGCCGACAACGGCCAGGCCACCGATTGGCACCTGACGCATTGGACCAACCTGCTCAACAGCGGCGCGGGCCTGTTCACCATCGAGGCCACAGCCGTGTCGGCCGTGGGCCGCATCAGCCCAGGCTGCCTGGGCTTGTGGGACGACGCGACGCAGGCGGCGCTGGGTGACAAATTGGAACGCGCGCGTCGCTTGGCGCCCGCGATGCCGGTGTGCATTCAAATTGGCCACGCGGGCCGCAAGGCCTCGAGCGCATGCCCTTGGGACGGCGGCATGTTGATCACCCCGGCCGATGGCGGCTGGCAGCCCGTGGCGCCCAGCGCCCTGCCCCACTTGCCGCAAGAAGCGGCACCCACCGAACTGAGCTTGGCCGACATCACGCAAATCAAGGCCGATTTTGTGAACACCGCCAAGCGCAGCCAAGCGCTGGGCATTGAGGCTTTGGAAGTGCACGCGGCGCACGGCTATTTGCTGCACCAGTTTTTGTCGCCGATTTCCAACCAGCGCACCGACCAATACGGCGGCTCGTTTGAAAACCGCATCCGCTTTCCGATGGAAGTGTTCAAGGCCGTGCGCGAAGCCTTTGGCGGCACGCTGGGCATGCGCATCTCGGGCACCGACTGGGTAGATGGTGGCTGGACGGTCGAGGAAACCTCCGAACTGGCCATCCAGATCAAGCAAGCCGGAGCGCAGTTTGTGCACATCTCGTCGGGTGGCGTTTCGCCCTTGCAAAAAATCACCTTGGGGCCAGAGTACCAAGTGCACTTGGCCAAAGCCGTCAAAGCCGCATCGGACCTGACCACCATTGCCGTGGGCCTGATCACCGAGCCCGCCCAGGCCGAAGCCGTGCTGCAACGCGGCGATGCCGATCTGGTGGCCCTGGCCCGTTCTTTCATGTACAAGCCGCGCTGGGGTTGGGAAGCGGCTGTGGCCCTGGACGGCACTGTCGACTCACAACACCAGTACTGGCGGAGCTTGCCCCGCGAAGCGAAAAACATTTTTAACAACGCCAAAATTGGCATGCGCTGATTTCATAAAACCACAGCAAGAGAGAGACACACATGAACACACGTCGCAAAGTTTCCAAATTGCTGGCCCTGGCCAGCTTGTGCGCCCCGTTGGCCTTGATGGCCCAGGCCTTTCCCAACAAGCCGATCACCCTGGTGGTGCCGGTGCCACCGGGTGGTTTGGTGGACACCTCAGCACGCTTGATCTCCGAGCCTTTGGGCCGTTTGATCGGCCAATCGGTCGTGATCGACAACAAGGGTGGTGCCAGCGGTAACTTGGCTTACCAACAAGTGGCGCGTGCGCCCAAAGACGGCCACACGCTGCTGGTGTCGTACTCGGGTTACCACATTGCCAACCCCATCCTGATGAGCAAACTGCCATGGGAGTTGAAAGATTTGACACCCGTGGGCTTGATCACCGTGGCCACCAACGTGGTGGCAGTACACCCCTCGGTGCCGGCCAACAACATGCGTGATTTCATCGCGTTTTTGAAGCAAAACCCGGGCAAGCTGAACTACGCGTCTCAGGGCAACGGATCGGTCTCGCACATCGGCACCGAAATCTTCAAGCAGCAAACCGCTGTGGATTTGGTGCATGTGCCTTACAAGGGTTCGGGCCAGGCCATTGCCGACGTGTTGGGCGGCCAAGTGCAGGTGTTCATGACCACACCACCCTCGGTGATGCAACACATCCAGGCGGGCAAACTCAAGGCGCTGGCGGTCACGGGCAAAAAACGCCACCCCGGCATGCCCCAAGTGCCCACCATGGCCGAAGCGGGTTACCCCAACATTGACCTGGAAG
>JBIKRC010000375.1:0-2640 GCA_044349375.1 Limnohabitans sp. | reverse complement strand
TGATCACGGCCCCCGGAATGGACAGCGCGGTCGCCAGCACATAGATCAGGAAATACACCGCCGCCACCGTGAGCGGCTGCTCGGCATGCAGATAGGCAAAACTAGCTTGGCTGGATTTGAGCTGCTCAAAGCTCAAGTAGCGCCCCAGGTCCAGCGCGACAAACGCACCGATGGCCAGCGCCAACAAGAGCAGCAAAACAATTTGACGAAGGCGCATGAAAGGGAAACTCCTGAGTGACCGATGGTGTGCGTTGGAAACGGCCAAAGGCGGTGAACGATAACCCGGATGAACTTGCAGTTTGTTGCGGCGAGGCAGAAAGTTACGGCGTGTCGCCCCGCTCACCCGAACAAGCCAACTGCCAGGCCAAGTATTCAGAGCGACGCAACCGATACCGGGCCACGCTGCCTTCGTGCAACTGGTGGAGCGCCTCGGCCAGCATCTGGGTGAACGCGTCCTGGTCGGCTGCGAGCACCTGCATGCGCGCCACCACAGGGGCCAGCACCTCTGGGCTGGGCGCTTGCAGGCCCTTGACTACCGCCTGCACGGCCTGAATCAGCGCTTCGCGGTATTTGATTTTGAGGGGGTTCGGCTCCACCATCGTTTGGGTGATGGCCAAATAACGCTGGCACGAGCGTTCATACGCCCACACAAACACGTCGCGTAACAAATCGACCTCGTTGAGTTCATAAACACCCAAAGTTCCTTCGATGTAAGCCCGCGCGGGCACGTCGATGAACGACAAGGGGCACAGGTTGTGCTGGATCAGCGGCATGTTGGCGCCGATGCGCGACACGCGTTTGTTCACATCTTTAAACGGCTGCAAATACGGCAGCTGCACCATGAGGAAAAACGCCTGCTCAAACGGATCGAGAATGGCGGCGGCTTTGTTCAACAACAGCTCAAAACAATTTTCAATCACCTGGGGCATGGCGGCGGGGTGAAACACCGTGCCCGAAATCTCAACCGAGCGCCGACGCAACCGGCCACTGGCCTGTGGGTCGCGCATCAAATCTTGCGACAACACGGCATGCAGATTTTTGAACGTGAAGGCATCAAAACCCACCTCATCTGTGTCCTCGATCAGCATCTCGATGGCGGCTTTGTGGTTCAGGATCATCTGCGTTTCGATAGCGTCCTTGCCCTGCGCGGCCTGCCCGTGCTCGATCAGGTTTTGCGTGTCCAAGCGGCTGTAGGTGTTGCCCTCCAGCCGCGATGAAGCCCACGACAAATCCACCAGCAAACGGCTCAAGATGTCGCGGGCGTAGGTGCCTGCGGGTCGTTCATGGGCGGGTGTGCGGCCCATCTCGTGCAGCTGGCTTCGCAGCGCGGCTGGCAAATAAAACGTGACACCCGGCTGATACGACTCCAAAAACTCACGCCAATAACCCACCGGGCGACGGTGCATCAGCGGCTGACGGACCCGATCACGGATGCTGGCCCCCGCAGCCGAAACCGGCAGATCGGGCTCCGCCTCGGCCACAGGGGCACTGACGCGCTCGCCCCCACCCGCAAGCTGCGCCCAAGCCAGCGCCACCGGCTTGTAAACCAGCGCAATGCTCTGCCCCTCAGACGCGATCCGCTGCGCATCGATGAGTTTGAGCAAGCGCCGCTGTAAAGTGCGGCGGTTCAGCGCCCCGCACTGACGCTGCGCCATGGCCAGCTCGATCTCGGCAATACCGATCCCGCTGGGGTGCGCGGCCACGATCGATTCGATCAGTTGCAATTCGTCGGCGGGGGTAATTCGGGGCATGGGGTGGCCTGTTGAGGGGTAGTTTGTCGCGCTCAAGTGCTAACCGGGTCCGAGAGCGACAGTATTTCTTGCCATTATGTCGCGCAATGTGTCGAACTTGCAAGAAATAGTGTCGCGCAATCGGTTTGTGAAGGCGCTGTGGACCCATCTTTCACCGCAAATATTGCGGTGAATAAGCGGCGTATTCACCGCAAGTGCCCGTAGCACCATTCAATCTGCATCCCGGTTGTCACCGCTCACACCGCCGAAAAGTGTTCAAGTGTGCATTTAAGACCAGCAAGCTTGAGCAGTAAATTATCTCAAACACGCTATATTTATCCCATGAAGTGGGACAGCGAATATCTACAAAAACACCGCCCAAAGAATTGGCACTTGCGCGCAAGCGTATGAAGGAGTGGAAAGATGCTGACGCATAAACAACAGCGCACCCAGGCACTGGCCGATGCAACTGTCAAAGCAGAATTCGACAAGCTGAGTGACGAGTTTTCTCTTTGGACGAGTTCTTGAAGGCCCGCACATCGCAAGGCCTGACCCAAGCGCAAGTGGCTGAAAAAATCGGAACCACCCAATCTGCCGTGGCACGCATGGAGTCCGGCAGTGGAAAGCACTCGCCATCGCTGGCTACGCTGACCAAATACGCAGATGCCATGGGTTGCAAGCTGGAGATTCGGCTGGTTCGCAGGCCTCGGGCAACTGGTAATTTATCAAGTCGCGCCAAGCAGGGCACACCCAAGCCTGTTGCCGCATAAGCTCTGAGCGCCTCAACACTGCCTGCTCATACCCAAGCCGCATTCCCTTTAAATTGAACCGCGCTTGCCTATGCCCGCAAGCTCTGCAGCCGAATGTGCTGGTAAACCAATTGCGCCACGTTGGCTTTGTCTTGTGGTGT